>JAUIJW010000149.1 GCA_030431085.1 Bacteroidia bacterium | reverse complement strand
CTTGAGGTCATCCAAGCGCCGTCTGTAACAAACACATTATTTACACCCCAAACTTGATTTTGAGCATTTAATACCGATGTTTTAGGGTCTCTACCCATACGGGCAGTTCCCATTTCATGGATATTTAATCCCATGTTTCTGTTTTGAGGGATAACCTCAATATTGGTAAATTGAGCTTTTTCTAACATTTCGACTCCAGTTTTAATCATATCATCTGTCATGTTATTTTCATTGTCTTTAAACTCAGCATTAAATTCTACCAATGGCATACCCCATTGATCAAAGTCACTTTGACTTAGAGTCATTTTATTTTCGTGATAAGGTAGACATTCACCCATACCAAAAAGTGTTAATTGCCAAGGTCCTAAACTTGTCATTGATGTTTTTAAATCAGATCCAAATTCTAAGGCATTTTTTGGTCCTTGAATACTGCGGTGACCAGATCCTGCAAAAGCATACCCTCTTTTAAACTTTTCTTGTTGATCTTTTCCTAAGTTTCTAAATCTTGCTAGGTATACTCCTGTAGGCCTCCTACCAAAATAATATTTATCATTAAAACCATTATACGTGCCACTAATTCTGGCATTATAGTTATGATCCATTAAATTATGCCCTAGTTCTCCAGAGTCATTCCCTAAGCCATTAGGATATCTTTTTGATTTACTGTTTAACAGGATTAAAGTTGAGTTTATTGTAGAAGCATTAACGAAAATGATTTTTGCTTTATATTCAATTTTTTCTTTGGTTACGGCATCTATCACTACAACACCTGTCGCCTTTTTTTGGGTATCATCATAAATAATCGATTCAACCACAGCTTGTGGTTGAATAGTTAAATTTCCCGTTTTTTCTGCGGCTGGTATGGTTGCAGAATTACTGCTAAAATAGCCACCGTATGGGCATCCTCTATAACACAAATCTCTATATTGACAAGGTCCTCGACCCAAATGAGGTTTCGACAAGTTGGCTGTTCTAGAAATCACTAAGTGCCTATCATCATAATGATTTTTTAGCGCATCTTTAAAATGTTCTTCAACACAATTCATATCCATTGGTGGTAAAAATTCACCATCAGGTATTTGTGGCAAACCATCTTTATTACCGCTAATTCCTGCAAACTTCTCTACATAACTATACCAAGGTGCAATGTCTTTATATCGAATTGGCCAATCAACAGCTATACCATCCTTCTTATTGGCCTCAAAATCTAGGTCGCTCCACCTTTGCGTCCATCTACCCCAAGTCAATGATTTACCTCCAACTTGATAGCCTCTTATCCAATCAAAAGGTTTATGTTGAATGTAAGGATGCTCCTTATCTTTTACAAAAAAGTGCGATGTTGCCTCCTGAAAGGCATAGCATTTAGAGACAATTGGGTTCTCATCTTTCACTTTTTGAGTGAGATTATTTCGATAAGGGAATTCCCATAAATTGGTCATCGCAGTAGGATAATCTTTTACATGCTTTACATCTCTTCCTCTCTCTAACACCAATGTTTTAAGTCCCTTTTCACACAATTCTTTAGCAGCCCATCCACCACTTATCCCAGAACCAATCACAATGGCGTCATAGGTATTAGGCTGGTAACCAACTGATACTTTTAAATTTGCTTTAGCCATTTTATTGTTTTGTAATTATTCTCTGTATCAGCTCTTGGGTTTCTTTATGCTTTAAGATTACTTTTATATCTTGATTGGGTAATACTTCTTCTTTAATTAAGAAATAGTCATCATCATAAGACACCAAGGTTTTGTCTTCTATAACTTCATCATCACCTCTCCAATCTTCTAGAACAACAGGTTCCCATTGTTTTGATTGAGCAGATTTAAATGCAGCATCTAAAATTGCATTAACGACATAGCCATCATAAAAAGATTCTAAAGGTGTCTTACCTTCTTCAATGGCCGTAAACATATCAGTAAACATATTAGGATATCCCAAATCATGGGCTTCATCACCTACAGGAAACATCCAACCTTTATTCACTTCTGCTTTTTCTGCCACGTATCCATCTGCTTGACCTGTAGAAAACATCTCGAAGCCAGTTCTTAAAAAATTATTGAGCCAAATAGATCCTTCTGTACCCATAACTTCATCTCTTAAATCCATGCCGCCTCTAAAAGCCCAACTCACTTCAAACTGACCAATGGCTCCATTGGCATATTTTACCAAGCCAATAGCATGATCTTCCGCTTCAATGGGGTGTACTTGGGTATCTGCCCAGCACATAACTTCTAATGGCTTTATGTTTTTACCTATGAAATTTCTACTAATTTCTACACAATGACAGGCTAAATCTATTATCGCTCCTCCACCAGATTTTTCTTTATCCCAAAACCAATCGCTATGGGGCCCAGGATGAGCCTCTCTCGATTTGGTCCAAATAACTTTACCAATGGTACCATTATTAATGCTCTCGAGGGACTTTAAAAATTTTGGAGTATAACATAAGTCTTCTAAATACCCCCCAAATACGCCAGCGTTTTCTACCATGCTAAGCATCCGCTTAGCTTCTTCGGCTGTTCTTCCTAGAGGCTTAGTACACAACACTGGCTTTTTAGCTTGAGCTGATATTCTTACTGCTTCTTCATGTAAATGATTAGGTAAAGCAATAATAACAAGGTCTACCTTTGGGTGTTCAATAGCCTCTTCCATTGAACTAGTAAAATTTTCTAAGTTAAAATCTTCGGCAAATTTCTCTGCGTTTTCTATCTGCCTAGAGTATACCATGGTAATTTTATCTAAACGTCTTTGTGCATGAAGTGAAGTGGCGTAAAATCTAGCTATAAAACCAGACCCTAACATTGCTATATTCATAATTAATAATTTTTCTTTTTACCAGTTAAAAGTTTGTTTTACAAAGTCTCTACTTTTTTTCCAATCATCTCTTAGTGATCGCTTTGGTTTATAATTGTTTTCAAAAGCTAATTCAATAGCTACTTGTCCATTAAAATTTTGGGCCTTTAAAGCTTCGGCTATAGTATTAAAATCTGTATCCCCTTCGCCTAGATACTCAGACCATTTTCCATTATTAAATTGATCTCTTAAATGCAAATACACTATTTGTTTGCCATAGGTATTGATAAACTTAACAGGGCTTACACCCGCTCTAATAAGCCAATTAATGTCTGGCCCTAGTTTTATATTTGGAATACGGTCTATGGTATTCTTTAAATCGTAAAGATTATTTTCTACCTCATATGTATGGTTGTGGAGATTTAATTCTACATCATGAGCATTGCAAATTTCAATACATCTTTTTAGTACTTCGGCTTGCACATCAAGCTCTTGCTTTGTTTTTAAATGTTTAGAACTTCCAACAGAAACACCAAATGTTTTACCACCAACTGCTTCTAATCTTCCAACAATTAATTCTACATCTTTTATTATGCTAGCTGATTCATCAGCTTTCCACATGTTAACGCCACCATAAGATGTTCCAGACACCAATACACCATATCTATCTATCAATTCGTTGAGTTTTGATACGGCATTGTCATGTCTTAAATTAACCTCCATTAACTCAATACCACTTATACCCGCATATTTAAAATCTGAAAACACCTGCTCTATGATTGGTGTACTATCCCAATGAGGAGGGTATTTACTGGCATAAACCCATAAGTGTCCATTCACCTGAATTCCAGAGGCATGATCCTCATATAAAGGTGAAGATTTTATTAGGTGCGGCATCAATGTTAAAGCTGTAGTGCCTAAACTTGTTTTTTGGATAAATTTTCTTCTGTTTAATTGTGCCATAATTATATTAAATAAACTGAAATAATTCTTTTGGGTTATCTATAAAAATGTTTTTTAAATACTTTTCTAATGCATATTTCTTAAGAAAACTCGGTATATTTTCAAGTAAAAAATTTAATCCAGGTGTTCCACCATAACTCTGCCAGTAAGTATTTTTAGCCATATCCATACCTAAAGTAATTTGTTGAGGGTACTTAGGTAGTAACTCTTTTAAAAGCTCATAGGTATGATTAGGTGGTTTTTTCCATCTAAAAGCACTATCGTATTCAACTTTCACTCCTGTATCTAACACTTTACAATGATAAGACACATCGAGATTTCTATCTACATGTGAAATAACTACATGGTTTAAATCTGCACCAAGTTTGGTAAATAATTGAGCCTGTTCTAAGGCTAGTTTTCCAAAATTAGTGTGTGTTAAAATTGGAGCGCCAGTCTCTAAATGAGCGTTGACTACAGCTCTAAATATTTTTTCCTGATGCGGGCTAAATGGATGATCGCCTGTGGCCAGTTTTATTAAACCAGCCCTATGTTTTGTTCTTTTTACTATTGGTCCAGCATAATCAAATTGATCAATACCTACAGTAATATCTTGAATAAACAAGTCTGTTAACTGATCTTCTGTCAACTCATATCGCCAATGATTTTTTGGATAGTACATCTCTAAATGCAAACCGGTGGGTACAATAATTTGTACATTACTTCTACGACTTACCTCTGCCAATAAAAGAACATTTCTACCACAGTTAGCCGGCATTGTATCTACTACTGTTCTTCCGCCTTGAGCGTGAAAATCTTTTAATTCTTTACTAATCTTTTCAACATCATTAAGTAAAAATTGCGGATTCACAGCCGTGGGATAACTATCGTCAATAATTATATGCTCATGTGAATAAGTAAAACCCATTTGATCTGCAGGCAAATCTCCTAACACAGTTCTAAAAAAATTATGATTTGATTCTCGTTTTTTCATACGGTCTTACTAAAAATTATTCGCCCATCCATTTCTGCTAATATCAGCTTTCTGATTTGGTGCTTCTAATATCGCTCCTAAACCTAGCAACTCGGCTTCTAACTGTGCGATAGGCACATCTTTTGCATTTACATCGCGATTTAAAGAAATGGTAGCTGCCAAACCAGCCGCCTGTCCCATAGACATCGTTTGTGCCATCGATCGACAGGAAGCATGCGCATCATGCGTTGCCGAAAAGCATCTACCAACTACCCAAATTCCTTCACTATTTTTTGGAATAATAGTTCTATAAGGCACGCCATATACGCCATCTTTAGGTACGTACTGCCAATATGTTTCTGATTTGCCATCTAATGATTTTCTATGATCTTCAATAGGTGCAGCACATAAAAATATTTGGTCTTGAAATTGTTTTGCAGCCATAAAATCGTCTTTGGTCAAACGATACTCACCATAAACCCTTCTTGTTTCTCTTACACCTATTTGGTGCGAGAGCCCTATAATTTGAGCATTCTGATAGCCCGGTACCATATCTCTAAAAAAATCTTCGTAAATAAATGCTTGCCTTCTACCTTCTATCTCTGCGTTGGTAATACCTTCAACATCTAAAGGATCGTAATCTACAACCTTTACGGCCACTGTAGAAATACAACGCTTTTGATTCATTTCATGAGCAGACCCCTCTTTTCGAGGTAACTGATGTAGATCTTTAACTACGGCCTCTTCCATTTTATCTTTTAGCATTTTTTTTCCTCCAGCCTGCTCAAATTCTTCTAAATCTACGTTAGACATTCTAAATGTAGTGGTAAGACTCTGAGCTGGTTCTTTTTCGCCAGCTTTCTCAAACTCTAGACCTGCCCAATAGCAATAATCGGCATCGCCAGAGGCATCTATAATTCTTTTTGCTTTTATCGTAAAAAAACCACCACCTTTATTAAAAAATACAGCAATCTTCTCCTCATTGATGGTCTCAACTCCTACCAAAGTTGTATGGTAAAGCACTTGTATTTGATGCTTTAAAAACAACTGATCCCAAACCTGTTTTAATTTTTCAGGGTTGTAGTTAACTCCAGTACCTGCGCCATAGGTATTGGGTCTTAAAAAAATATTTTGACTTTTATTGAGTGCATTAACAACCATATCTGGTATGCCTCCAACAATTTTTTTTGGTTCTTTGGAAGGCGTAAAAAAACCATAAAAGGTATCTAGCATTTGGGTAGAAGTACCACCCGGAAATCCATAACGCTCAACCAAAGTAACTTTATACTTACCCATAGCTGCAGCAATAGCTGAACATGCTCCTGCACTTCCACTACCAATCACTAAAATGTCGGTA
>JAUIJW010000148.1 GCA_030431085.1 Bacteroidia bacterium | reverse complement strand
TCTCATGGTTTTTTTTACCATAGGCCAATAAAAAAGAGACCGTATTTTTTCTATTAATACTATCGGCTGGTTTGTTACGTAACTGCTTTGTTTTACTGTTTGTTTTAACCGATTTTTTACCGTTCGATTCTATGTGACTTGATGGAGTTTTGTTTTGCGATGGTTCTGATTTACATCCCATAATAATGGATGCGATTACAACAAAAACGTATAGCTTAATATAGTTAGCTGGCATATAGTTTGTAAACTTTTATTGCAAATATAATTGAATATTTAAATGTGATTTGCTTAGATACATTTTTGTAGTTTTGTGATATGAAAGAAGAACAAGTTATACTCGTTAACCAAAATGATGAGCCAATAGGTGTAATGCCTAAAATGGAAGCTCATGAAAAAGCTTTATTACACCGTGCTTTTTCTGTATTTGTATTTAATGATAAAGGTGAATTGATGTTACAACAGAGAGCGGCAGAGAAATACCATTCACCAAATTTATGGACTAATACCTGTTGTAGTCATCAAAGAGAGGGGGAGAATAATATTGAAGCTGGTAAAAGAAGGCTGAAAGAAGAAATGGGTTTTGATTGCGAACTTAAGGAGGTATTTAGTTTTATATATAAAGCACCGTTTGATAATGGTTTGACCGAACACGAGTTAGATCACGTTATGGTGGGATATTTTTCAGGAGAACCTGATATCAATCCAGAGGAGGTAGCGAGTTACAAATGGATGCCTTTAGAAGATATAAAAGCCGATATAGAGCATCATCAAGAACTCTATACGGCGTGGTTTAAAATAATTTTTAATGAATATTACCAAAGATTAGTTTCGAGTTAATGAAAGTTACAGTACATAGAAAGGCCCACTTTAATGCAGCTCACCGCTTGTATAACAATGAATGGACAGATGCTAGAAATGCTTCTGTTTTTGGTAAATGTGCAAATCCTAACTATCATGGGCATAATTATGAATTAATCGTATCTGTTAAGGGTAAAATCCATCCAGAAACAGGCTTTGTAATGGATATGAAAATTCTTAAAGAAATAATTGAGCAGGAGATTGAAGAACAGTTCGATCATAAAAACTTAAATGAAGAGGTTTCGTATTTTGAATCTCTAAATCCAACGGCAGAGAATATTGCTGTTGTGATTTGGAATATTTTACGAGAACGAATAGAATCTAAACTGGAGTTATCTGTAACGCTTTATGAAACACCTCGAAACTTTGTGACTTATAATGGTGAGTAATGAAGAACTATAAATTTACCATATTAGCCATCGTTTTAGTTTTAGTATTTATAATTCAAAAAAGCATGGGGCAAAAAAAATCTAAATTAGAAATTGGTGATGAAATACCTAGTTTCGAATTGCTTGATCAGCATGGGGAACGATTTAATCTAGATGATTATAAGGGTAAAACGGCAATGGTTATATATTTTTACCCTAAAGATGATACCCCTGGTTGTACCAAAGAAGCCTGCAGTTTTAGAGATAATTTTGATGCGTTTAAAGATTTAGATGTTAAGATTATTGGAATAAGTAGCGATAATGTGAATAGTCATAAAGCATTTGCAGAAAAATATGATTTGCCATTCACTCTTTTGGCGGATACAGAAAATAAAGTAAGGCAATTATTTGGGGTGCCATCTGTTTTAGGATTAATTCCAGGTAGAGTGACGTATGTTGTTGACAATAAAGGTGTTGTTATTCATGTTTACGACAAGTTGAGAGGTGCAGAAAAACACATTCAAGAAGCTTTAAAAGCCTTAGAATCTTAAATTAATCCTTGTGAAGATTGTAATAATTATCTAATTCTTGTAGGTATAATGCTTTACGGTTTTTATCTAGTAAACTGTACTGAAATGAATTTCTAGCCAATTCATAAATATCTTTTTTGCTAAGATTTAATGCTTTTTGTATTTCGATGTAATTTTGATTAACCTGTCCACCAAAATAGGCTGGATCATCAGAGTTTACAGTAACTTTTAAACCGAGTTGCATCATTTTTTTTAAAGGGTGATTTTTTAAATCATCTACAACCTGTAAAGCAACATTAGATAAAGGACAAACCGTTAAAGCAATATCTTTTCTTACTATTTCTTCAACTAATTTTTCATCTTGTAAAGCATTATTGCCATGGTCAATTCGTACAATTTTCAATAGGTTTAAAGCCTCCCAAATATAATCGGCATGACCTTCTTCACCGGCATGAGCGAGGGGAATATAACCTTCTTGTATAGAGGCTTCAAAAACGCGTTTAAATTTTGAAGGAGGATTACCTTTTTCGGATGAATCTAATCCAATTGCTGTAATTTTATCCTTATAAGGCAGAGATTGTTGTAGCGTTTCAAAGGCTTTTTCTTCTGAGAGATGTCTTAAATAGCTCATGATAATGAGAGTCGATACATTAAGTTTTTTTTGAGCGTCTTGACAAGCTTTATCAATACCATTGAACACAGTGTCAAAAGCAACCCCTCTTTGAGTATGGGTTTGTGGATCAAACATGATCTCTGCATGTTTTACATTTTGTTCGGCACATTTTTCAAGGTAGGCATAAGTAAGATCATAAAAGTCTTGCGCTTGCACTAAAACATTGGCTCCTTGATAATAGATATCTAAAAAATCTTGAAGACAATTAAATTGATAAGCGGCTTTTAATTGATCTACACTTTGGTAAGGAATATCAATACAGTTTCTTTTGGCAATACTAAACATTAACTCAGGCTCGAAGGTACCTTCAATGTGTAGATGTAATTCAGCTTTTGGTAAATTTTTAATAAAGTTAATCATGACTAATAAATGTAAATAAGGCCTTTTGCATTATTGTGCTAAAATAGTCGATATTTGCATAATAGAACAATTGAAGATTCTATAAAACAGTAGAAGAACTGGTTGTTTAAAAAAAATAAGTTAATTGTAACCTAAATAAAGAAAAAATACGATGCCTGGATTTGAATTATTTAACGACGAAGAAAGAAAAGAAGTTAATGATGTACTAAGTACTGGTGTATTGATGAGATATGGTTTTGATGGCATGAGAAATGGCTATTGGAAAGCAAAGGAATTAGAGCAAGCTTTACAAACAAAATTAAATGTTAATCACGCTCAATTAACTACAAGTGGTACTACGGCTTTAAATTTGGCTTTAGCTGTTTTAGGTGTGGGTGCAGGTGATGAAGTGATCATGCCTACCTTTACCTTTGTGGCAAGTTTTGAATCTATTTTACAAGCCGGAGCGACACCTATATTGGTAGATATAGACGATACACTAACTTTAGATCCTGTGGCTGTAGAAAAAGCAATCACACCAAAAACTAAAGTGGTAATGCCCGTGCATATGTGTGGAGCTATGGCCAATTTAGATGCTTTAAAAGCTATTTGTGAGAAACATAATATTTTTTTATTAGAAGATGCTTGTCAAGCTATAGGAGGTTCTTATAAAGGTAAAGCCTTAGGTACAATAGGTGATGCCGGTTGTTTTTCATTCGATTATGTTAAAACAATTACTTGTGGAGAGGGTGGAGTAATGCTAACAAATAAGAAAGAATTAGCAGTTTTTGCCGATCAATATTCAGACCATGGTCACGATCATATCGGAATGGATAGGGGAGCAGAAACACATCCAATCATGGGATATAATTATAGAATATCAGAATTACATGCTGCAGTAGGGTTAGCACAATTAAGAAAATTAGATCAAATTTTAGAAATTCAAAAAAAGAATAAAAGGATATTGAAAGATGCTCTAGCATCAATACCTGAAATCACTTTTAGAAGAATTCCTGATCCGGAAGGCGATTCAGCCACTTTTTTATCATTTTTCATGCCAACCGCAGAATTATCGGTTAAAGTAGTTGAAGCTTTTAAAGAGTTTGGTATAGATGCCTATTGGAACTATTTTAATAATAATTGGCACTATATAAGAAAATGGGATCACTTAAAAGATTTAAAGTCATTATATCCGGTATCTGATCATATAAAAAACGGTATGCAAGATTTAAACACGACATCATTTGAGCAGTCTGATGGTTTTATTTCACGCAATATTTCTTGTTTAATCAAATTGTCTTGGACAGAACAAGAAGTTCAAGAAAGAGCTCAAAAGATGGTTACTGCTATAAAATCTGTACTCTAATGAAGGTTGTTGCAATGATTCCGGCGCGTTACGGTGCTACAAGATTTCCAGGTAAGTTGATGGCAGATCTTGGAGGGAAACCAGTTATTGTAAGAACTTACGAAGCTACTAAGGCCACTAATTTATTTGATGAGGTTTATGTGGTTACAGATAGTGAGATAATAAAAGATGCGGTTGAAGAACATTTGGGAAAGGCCATTATGAGCATTAAAGAGCATGAATGCGGTACAGATAGAATTGCAGAAGCTGTAGAAAACCTTGATGTAGATATTGTGGTTAATGTACAAGGAGATGAGCCATTTGTTAATGAAGAAGCCTTAAAGCAAGTCATTGAAGTATTTAAAACCGATGATCAGAAGGATATTGATTTGGCTTCATTAATGCAGAGAATGACTGACTGGAAAGATATAACAGACCCCAATTATGTTAAAGTAATTGTAGATCAAGATAACTTTGCTCTTTATTTTTCTAGATCACCAATTCCTTACCCCAGAGATAAAAATGCTGGAGCTCATTATTTTGAGCACATTGGCGTGTATGCCTTTAGAAAAAAAGCCATTTTAGACTTTTATCATTTACCCATGTTATCTCTAGAAGCTACAGAAAAAGTTGAGTGTATTCGATTTCTAGAATATGGTAAAAAAATTAAAATGGTAGAAACAGATTTTATGGGTATAGAAATTGATACACCAGAAGACTTAATTAAAGCACAGAAATATTTAAAACATTAAAAAAACCTCAATTTTGAGGTTTTTTTATTGATAATTTAAAAATGATGAACCCGTTAATAAAAGTAATTGCCTTTGATGCAGATGATACCCTTTGGGTCAATGAAACTTATTTTAGAGAAGCCGAGCATCAATTTGCTCAATTACTTAGTGCTTATGAAACAGAAAATAAAATAGATCAGGAATTATTTAAAATAGAGATGAATAATTTGGCTAATTATGGGTACGGTGTTAAAGGGTTTATTCTTTCTATGATTGAGTGTGGTTTAGAGCTTTCAAATAATCAAATTAACCCTAAGATTATTCAGAAAATTTTAAATCTTGGTAAAGAGATGATTAATAAACCAATAGAATTACTCGATGATGTTAAGGAAGTTTTAGCAGCCTTACAACCTAATTATAGGTTAATTGTAGCTACCAAAGGCGATTTACTAGATCAAGAACGCAAACTTGAGAAATCAGGCTTATTAAAATATTTTCACCATATTGAGGTGATGAGTGATAAAAAAGAAGCAGATTACCGTAAGTTAATTAACCATTTAGACATTAAACCTAATGAATTTTTAATGGTAGGTAATTCATTAAAGTCGGATGTTTTACCCTTAGTGAGTATTGGTGCCTCCGCAATTCATATTCCGTTTCATACAACTTGGGCACATGAAGAGGTCGATTTAGCACATCAAGAAAATCCTTCATATATCACACTTCACTCTTTAAAAGAAATACTTAAACTTTATTAGTCTAAAAATTATGGTACGGCCTTTGGGTTCAAAATATTTTAGAGGTACGTATTTAACCAAAAACTTTCTATATTTTTGTAAAAAATTAGATTTATAAATTATGAGTTTTAGAAATTTTCCAATGGTACCTCGAGTTGTTTTTGGTAGAGGATGTTTTAACCAATTAGATGAAATATTATCTCCTAAAAGAGCAAGTGAAAAAGCACCGTTTATTTTTATTGTTGATGATGTTTTTAAAGGTAACGATTGGTTAACGGAAAGAATTCCGCTACATCATAACGATAAAATTATATATCTCAGTGCTTCCGAAGAGCCAAAAACAATTTATGTAGATAAGTTGGGAGAAGAAATTAAGGCAGAATTTGAAGAATTGCCTTCTGGTATTATTGGTATTGGTGGAGGGACGATGTTAGATTATGCCAAGGCGGTGGCATTAATTTTAACCAATCCTGGGTCTTCTGCAGATTACCAAGGTTGGGATTTGGTAAAAAACCAAGGCATTTATCACG
>JAUIJW010000147.1 GCA_030431085.1 Bacteroidia bacterium | reverse complement strand
AATTTTACCGATGAAAAAATTGAAAGACTGGTGTTGAATAATTTGTACTTGATGGATAGATATCCTGAGTACCAATATATTTTTACAACACCATATCATTATGAACGAATAGAAAAGCTGTATCCAGGACTGTTTAAAAGAGTACAAGAAAAAATTAAAAACGGACAATGGATTGCCGATGGTAGTACTTATGTTGAAACAGATATGAACCTGCCTGGAAACGAGAGTATTGTACGTCAGTTTTTATATGGATTAGATTATTACCGAAACACTTTAGGTGTTAAAAACAACAGTTTATTTTTACCAGACACTTTTGGTTACCCTAGATTTTTACCTCAGATTGCTCAAGGTTTTGGTTTAGATCATTTGGTGGCTATGAGGGTAAATACACCTGCCATAGATCATACTATTTACCGTTGGAAAGGGATTGATGGAACAGAAATATTGGTGAACGGTTTAAGTACTCCTGCTTGGGAATATCCGTTTGTGGATGCTGTTCATAATTACGCCATCAAAAATCCTGAACACTACACCACATACAACGCACCAGATCCCGGACCAAGAAGGTTGCTAGGTACCTATAATCAATTTAAAGACAAAATGGCCACTCAAAATCAATTGATGCTAATTGGTTGGGGCGATGGTGGCGGAGGCGGTACAGAAGATCAAATAGAGTTAAAGAGAAAAGTGAGTTCATTACCCTCTTTTCCAAAGGTAAAATGGACAAACATGTATGATTATATCACTAATCAAAAGAAGCACCTAAATAAATTTACCACTTTTGACCAACGCATCATACCGGCCAGATTTGTGCAAAGAACATTTATTTCGGCTAATGGGGTGAAAACAATCAATAGAGCAGTAGAACAACGGTTAAGAGAAACAGAGGCACTATCGGTCATGGCGGGCCAAATAGGATATAGATATCCTCATGATAAGTTAGAGCAATTGTGGAAAACGGTTTTACTACATCATTTTCATGACATTATCACGGGTATGGCTGTGCCAGAAGTATTATCAGAGGCCTATATTACTTTAAAACAAACTGAATTAGAAACTGCGATTTTACGTAACAAAGCTTTAGATTATTTGCTGAATCAAGTGAATATGGCCAGCGATGGTATAGTCATCTTTAATCCATCTGGGGTTCTCCTTACGGGAGTAATCGAACTCCCAAATATTAAAATTGACAAGAACCGAGTATTGGTGGATGCTAATGGTAATGAGATCGTGTATGACGTACACGATGAAAAATTATATATTGACATCGCAGATTTTGAAGCCATGTCGTTTAAAACCTTGTTTTGGAAAGATAAAGGTAAGGCATTGAATAAGTCTAAAACACTATCCGCAAAGGCCAATGTACTTGAAAATACCTTAGTTAAAGTAACCTTTAACAAGGTAGGTGAAATTACAAGTTACTATGACAAAATAGAACATAGAGAGTTGGTGCCTGAGCAACAAACTTGGAATAATTTTATTGAATTAACCGCCCAGGGAGATGTATCTAAAGGAGAAGAAGTTTTTAATAAAAAGGCTAAAGTAACCTTAAGTAAGCCTACCTCAAATGTTTTAAAGGCTTCTTTAGAACTTGATATATTGTATAAATCATCAAAAATTAAACAGGTAATTTCATTAAAAAAAGGTAGTAAACAATTGAGTTTTAATACCAAAATAGATTGGAGAGAACCTAAACGCCTAGAGGTAGATTTTCCTTTAAAATTTGCCAGTAACACCGCAAATCACGGTATTCAATGGGGGTATCATAATGTTGAACGGTCGAGGTTTAAAGCTGCAGATTCATTAAAAATGCCTGTATGCGTACACCAATGGGCCGATGTTTCCGACAATGATTACGGTTTAGCTATTTTCGACAATGTAAGATATGGATATGATTTAAAAAAAGGAGGAATTAGATTGATTTTGTCTTATGGCCATAGAAAGCAATCTTATGAAGAGTTAAAAAAGCTCGAATACACGGTAAAAGGATCTGGCGATTGGGGAGGAGAAAATTTTAGTTATGCTATTTTTCCACACACTGGGGGGCTGAGCGAAGGTCGCGTTATTCAAAATGCAAAAGCATTTAATACCACAGTAATTGCTCAACCTCTGGCAGTACAGAAAGGAAAGCTAGTTCTAGATCAAATCATATCGGGTTTACCTAACAATATAATCCTACAAACAATTAAACAATCTGAAGACCAAAAAGGCATTGTTGTAAGATTGTATGAAACGGAACAGAAACAAACCGCAGTGAACCTAAATATCCATCTCCAGAATAATGAAATTTATGAAACAAATTTAAATGAAGAAGTCCTAAATAAGCTACAAATCAAAGACAATACTGTGAAATTAGAATTTAAACCATTTGAAATAAAGACGATATGTGTCAAGTAGTCAACTTTTGGGGATAATGTAAAAAATTAACTTTTAGTAGAGGCTTTTATATAAAGCTTAACATTTTAGTTGAGTGTAAAATCATATTTTTATATGATTCTTTTTTAAAGTGTTGGTGTATGAAGAAGATTTACTTGATAGCTTTTTTTCTTTTTTCTTTTACAATGAGTTATGGTCAAAAAATAGATTTTGACCATAACATTAAATTGTATCCTAACCCGGCACATCATGTGGTTTCTATTCAAACCAATGTGCCGTTGCAAAAAGTAGAAATTTATACTTTAGTAGGAGATAAAGTACATCAAATCACTAAAAATTTCCATAATATTTCATTAAGACACCTGCCTAGAGGTATCTACATGGTTAAAATTTATTCACGTAAAGGTTATACGGTGAAAAAGTTAATTAAAGAGTAAGCCTATTTTTTTCTTACTTTAGTAAGAAAGTAATCGCATGCAAATAGAATGGCGAAATAGACTGAGATTAATTACAGATTTGGTATTTGTCTCTGCCATGACCATATTGATTTTAAACTTTAATATTCCTGAAGTTATAAGTCAAGATCCAACGCTAGAGTTTTGGGATATTCTGTTAAACCAAAGTAATCATTTTGAAATATTTATCATTTCATTTTTAACCATTGGAGTTTACTGGGTAAAGCATTTAGAGTTTTTCGCAATAATCAAACAAGTAGATCAATCTCTACTCTGGATTTTTTTATGCTATTTAATGATTATCATGCTTTTACCTATCGCTAATTTGTTGTTTGGGCTATTTCCAGATGGTGTATCAATAAGAATTTTATTTAGCGTTTTAATGATAATAATTGGTGGACTTGCTTTTATAGGACTTCAGTATGCACAACAAAAACAATTTATAGATAAGAATTATGCAAAATCTTATATAAATAATGTATCTAAACAATTGTTAAATGAACCATTAATTGCTTTGATTGGGATTTTTGCTGCATTGATAAATCCGGATTTTTGGGATTGGACATTTGTACTTATCCCTATATTTATGATTTATGGTAAAAAGTATAAAAACCAAATTGTATGGTTAAAATCACAATCAAAAAAGTAGAATTTCTCAAAAAATTATACCTTATATTTACATCCAAAATTGAGTGCATGATTAAAAAATACTTGTTATTTATTGGACTTTTAACTCTTACGGGTACAGTCATGTGGTCTCAACATGATGAGGACCAAGAGAACAAAGGCAGGTTTAGATATTTTGAATTTAGAGGTCATTCAGGAAATCATTTATACACTGGTAATACGTTAAGTGAATACTTAAAGAATGGTTATGGATCTGTAGAACTTCGATATGGCTGGCAACCCAATAAACCAGAGGGTTGGGCAATTCCATATGGCTCTCCGTCTTATGGTATTGGGGCATATGTAGGTTATATTGGAGATATAGAAGTATTTGGAAACCCGAATGCCTTATTTGGATTTATTAATTTTCCGTTAAGTAAACCGCATAAAAGAAATGTATTCGCTATTTCACCGTCATTAGGGCTCACCTATAACTTAAAACACTACGACCCAGTAGATAACCCAGACAATGATGCTATAGGAGCTTCAATGGCTGTTTATTTTAACCTTAATTTAGGAGGTGAATATAAATTTACACGAGAAACAGATTTACTGTATGGTATAGATTTCACCCATTTTAGTAATGGTAGAACGGTAACCCCTAATTTTGGTTTGAATATGTTTGGTATTAATTTAGGATTACGATACATGTACAATAGAGACCAGAAACTTCAAAATAAAGATTTTTATGCCAATGAAGATATTTTAAGATCGCGATATAAAAGACCGGTAGACCGCACCAAAACCAAATTTGATAAGCCGAATTCAATAGATTTTTATGTAGCAGTAGGAACGGTACAGAATTCTGAAGATCAGGGTACAGATAAAAGATATTACACCTTCTCTGGAGTGATAGATTATAGGTATCGATTTAATAATATGCATGGTGTTACTACAGGATTCGACGTGTTTTATGATGGTAGTTTGGTAACAGAGTATCCAGAAACCAGTGATCAGTTTATGTATGCTGTTCATGCAGGATACGATTTTTCCTTCTATAAGTTTGTTTTAAGATTACAAGCGGGAACTTATTTTGGAGATGATAAGGGTAAAAAATCATTATTTTTAAGACCTGCAATACACTACGAGTTTAATGATTTTATTTTTGCTCAGATAGGTTTGAAAACTCAAAAAGGCGGACGAGCAGATTGGGTTGAGTGGGGTATTGGTATTCGTCCATTCAAATGGTAGTACAATGAGAGTGTTTCTAATCAGCATTTTTTTTATGCCTTGGTGGCTTATGGCTCAAAGCAATTATAATTTAGAAAACTTTGGAAATAAATCGATCTTATTAAGTGGTAACGTAACAGGAAGTGTTGAAGATTTAGGTTTAACCTATTATAATCCTGCACGAATAGCAATCGTTGAAAATCCTGTATTTTCAATCAATGCAAAAGGTTATCAGTTGAACCAATATAAACTAAAAAATGCTTTTGGATTAAACAGAAACCTAAGTAGCTCAGATTTTCAAGGTGTGCCAAGTATGGTGGCCGGTACCTTTAAAATTAAAAAACTTGAAGAAAAACACCTATTTGCCTATTCTTTTTTATCTAGAACCAGATCTAACCTTGATTTAGGCTATTCTACAGATGATATTAGTTTAAATAATTTAGATGAAATTGATAGATTGGCCAATAATATCAGATTAAAAAATAAAATTTCCGATGAATGGTTTGGTATAACTTGGGGCATGAAGATTAAAGATAATTTCAGTGTTGGCATCTCTGGTTTTGCCTCAATTTATAGTGCCAGATCTAGTAACGATGTGCATTATGCCTCAATTGATGATAATGGCACTGTAAAACAGTATAACAATGAAATATCGTATGGTCAAAACTCATATGGCCTATTTTGGAAATTAGGCTTAGCTTATATCTTTCCTAAATTTGAACTTGGCCTAAATATAGATTTACCTTATATAGAAGTGGTAAGTAATGGTAGATTTTCTTATCAAGAGTTTTTATCTGGGTTTGGTGAGCCTACAGATATTTTCGAATACTATAAATACGAGGGTTTAAATGCTCAGCGTAAAGAACCTTTAGGTATTTCTGTTGGTGCAGGAATTCCGTTAAAAAAGAGTAAGATTCATTTAAAATTAGATTGGCATAATGGCGTGCCCTCCTACCATAAAATTACCATACCTTCTAGTGAAAGTGATATAGACGAGATTTCGCAATTTCAATTTGTAGAAGAGTTAAATCAGGTATTTAATTTTGGAGCTGGTGGTGAATTTTTTATTAACGATAAGTACAGCGCTTATGCTAGTTTTTCTACAGATTTTTCTGCGGTTAAAAATAACGCTAATATATTCGATGTAGTTGATGATGAAAGCACAGATGTTAACTTATCGGCTAATTTCTTTCATTTGGCAGGTGGGATGGACATGAGCCTTAAGTGGGGACATTTGGTATTTGGAGTAACATATTCGCATGGTCATTCTTCGTTTCAACATAATAACTATCCTAAAATACTGGACGTTGATGATGTATTAAAAAATAATGCCGATATAGACTATACCAGATGGCGATTTATTATTGGACTAGATATTCCAATATTTAATTACAATTTGCGCTTTCAATAGGTTTTACCAAATCATATTTAATAAGAATATAATTCCGAA
>JAUIJW010000146.1 GCA_030431085.1 Bacteroidia bacterium | reverse complement strand
ATATTAAAAGATTCCTTATCACTACCCCCTACAACCATTTCTTCACCGGTACAGTCCAAACAATTTAAGCCTTCTTTTGTCATTTGATAATGATGGTTTGGCATGTCTTCATCATAAATGTTTTGAATATTATCTACATCATCTAAAAAAGAGCCTATAGATGAATCTAAATAAATAATTTGATTCTCTGGAATATATAGGTTAATATTCATTTTTTGCTCGGCGTAACGATGCTCAATATCTGTGAGAAAAAATCCGTTAAACACTAAATTATTACCGCTATAATCGTAATTATAATCGATTGACTTTGCTTTTTCTCTAGCGGCTCTATCACTTTCTCCTTTTGACTTTTTTCTTATTTTAACAGAGACTTTATTATCTTTTGCTGGAAGAATTCTAAAGTTGATATGATTAGAGTAGATAAGCTTTTGATTTTGCTCATTAAAAACCACTTCATTATTCCAACGACGTTTTAATTCATCATATACAGCCAAGTTTTTACTATCAATCATTTTAACATTAAGGGTATCTGTAGTTAAAGACGACACAAGTTCGGTTTGTGTTACAGTATTTTCAAAAGCATTAAGCATATATTCTTTAGCACCGAAGTAAATGGTAAATAAAAGAGCCACAATCCAAATACCTAAAAGTGATAATGTACCTGTTTTTCCAAGGTTTTTACTTTTTCTAGACAAAATCAACAATCCTAAAAAGAATAGGAAAATAAATGGTATGCCCACCAGTAGAAAAATTAAAATTGAAACCACCCAAATAGGCAGACCTGACTTATGGTATAAAAACGATTGGTCATAAAGCCAATCATTATGAAAAAAATCTATTGACCCTAAAGTAAATAAGCTTACCAATAAGCTTAATACGGTTATTACCGATATGATAATAAGTATCACACCTATAAATTTACCGAAAATCATAAATAGAGTTCCAAAAATTTTGCTCAGGGTTTCTACTATATCTTGAGCACCAGATTTTGCTTTACTTTGGTATTTTTTAAAATCGGCATTTTTAACCTTTTCTGAGGCATCAACAATCCCATTTTTTACCTTATCTGAAGCATGCGCAATCTCTTCTTTAATTTTTTTTTCTATGTTAGAAATATTCACATCTTCACCTTCCATCTCAAGTTTTTCTGCGGTGGTATTGGCCTGAGGCAAAAGAATCCATAGAATGATATATAATAAGAATCCAAATCCGAACCCAAATGCAGCAACGAGCCACGCTAATCTAATCCAGATTACATCTATGTTAAAATAATGTGCTAATCCAGAAGATACACCCCCTAGAAATTTATCATCACCATCTCTATATAATTTCTTTTGATTGCTTTTATAACTGCTATAAGTATCATCATTAAACATATCATCATCAACCATATAGTCTTCTGGTTTACCCATAATATCAATAATTTCATCAATATCATTTTCATTGACCACCTGACGAACATCTTTGATTTTCTCTGATAGTAACTCACCTATTCTAGACTCAATATCGGTGATAATTTCTTCTCTACCATTAGGATCATCACTTAAAGATCTACGTATGGCATTGAGGTAGTTTTTTAATTTTTGATAAGCAATTTCATCAATATGAAAAAATACACCTCCCAAATTTATATTTATTGTCTTGTTCATTTTACAAATTATTTTTTTGATTATTTGATGTAATTGAGCTTACAGCATTTACTAAATCTTGCCAGGTTGTATTCAATTCTTTCAAGAATAACTTACCTGTCTCTGTTAAACCATAATATTTACGCGGTGGCCCAGAGGTAGATTCTTCCCATCGATAGCTTAGTAGGCCGGCATTCTTTAATCGTGTTAATAGTGGATAAACCGTGCCTTCTACCACCAACATTTTAGCATCTTTTAATTGAGATAAGATTTCTGAAGTATACGCATCACCATTTTGTAGGATGGATAAGATACAATACTCTAAAACTCCTTTTCTCATTTGTGCTTTTGTATTTTCAATCTTCATATTTATATTTTTTTAACTTAATATAAGGGCTTGGTTGGGTGGTTTAAAACAAGTATACCTGAATGGCATTTGTGATAAAAATGACTACTGTAATAAGTACTGAGATCATGAGTTAAGGTTTTATAATAATTATTTGATAAATTTTATGGTCAAGGGATAATGAAATACCTCGCCTTCATTGGCTTTCATCGCTGCGATTATAATCAATACAAATTTGACTAAACCAAGCACACCAATTAACGACCCAAAACTTAGCATACTAAAAAGGTCGAAATGATGAATTTCATTAAACACCGATCTAAAGGCAAACGGCAATGCACTCAAACCAAGTACTACAGCATACAGTAGATAACTGATATTAAAATTAACCGCTTCTTTGCCATTAGCATCTAAAAACTCACTTTCTCTTTTAGTTGTTTCCCAAAAAATAAGTGGTGCTATAACACCGCCAAAAGGAAATACATATCCAAAAAATGATGAAAGGTGTAATAAAAATGCTCTTTGATTATAATTTTTATGTGCCATAATAGTTCTATATAATACTTTCTTATGCAAATATATATATTAAAACTATTACTATGCAATACAAAGTACCTTATTTTAACATAAGATTAACATTTTAATTATTTTGAAATTCACTAATATTTGTTGTATTTTGGCTTAAAATGTAGTGTTATGTCGAGATTTACAGTAAAAAACTTAAATAAGTTTTTATTATTCAAACTTCCTTCAGCTTATCTTTCTGGTGTGCGCGTAAGTACCATATCTGATGATGAAGCACAAGCTACTGTAAAACATCAATGGATTAATCAGAACCCATTTAAATCGTTGTATTGGGCAACACAAGGTATGGCCTCTGAGTTGGTTACTGGTATATTAGTAATGCGTTATATTCATGAAAGTGGTGAAAAAATATCAATGTTAGTGACCCATCAAACGGGTAGCTTTACGAAAAAAGCTACGGGTAAAATTACATTTATTTGTGATGATATTGCCGAAATCAAAAAAGCCATCAATCATACAATAAAAACCAAAGAAGGTGTAAACTTTACAATGAAAGCTAGAGGTTTAGATGCGCATAACGATATTGTATCAGAGTTTACCTATACTTGGAGTATTAAAATAAAATCTTAACGGTTACTCTTTAGCTTTAATCTCTTTAACAAAAGCATCTAAAGCTTTACCGTATTTAGACGCTTTAACTTCTGGTGCTAAAGTGCTATTGATGGTATCTAACAATTTTATGTTAGCATTGAATAAATCTGTAAGAGCAACATATGGAGCTACTTCTTGATCTTTATGTGTTAATGCAAAATTTGTAGAATATAGGTATGAGTTTCTTAGTAATCTTTGTTTTTTTAATTGCAGTTTAGCGACAGAATCTTGATCGTTATTTTGATTAGCCTCTACCTCTGCTTTTAACAAATCCATATTTTCATAAGAAAATTTTCTTTTGATTTCGTTGTATTGATCTAGGAGCTCTTGATTTTTAGATCCCGAAATATTTGCTTTCCAATCCATTTTATCTAAACTAGCACTAATTTCTATAGTGTCTTTCTCTCCAAAAAAAGGAATTTTTTTCTTTGATTTAGATAAAGTTAGGTAATAAATCTCTGGGCTCTCAACCTCATCTGATAATAAAAATTCACTTGAACCATTAACCTCTAATGAATCTACTTTCACAAATACAGAATCTTTCTGTTTCTCGAGATATAAAACACCTTTTTTAAGACCTTTTATATTCCCTTTAACGTACATTACATTAGTATTTTCTTTAGCGCAAGACCACAATACTATACCAATCACTATAAATACACCTAATCTTTTCATATCACTTAGTTTACCAAAAATGTGCTGCAAATATCAAAAAAAAAATATCAATTAAACGTATTTTTTATGGAGAAACTATCCGCATTAATTCTGCCGTTAAAATTGCGCCATAAGTACCTACTACATAACCAAATACAGCTAACAACACCCCTACTGTAGCCAAAGATGGATGAAATGCAGCGGCCACTACTGGTGCCGATGCCGCGCCACCTACATTGGCTTGACTACCCACAGAGAGAAAAAAGTATGGGGCCTTAATAATTTTAGCCACAACAAATAAAAGAATAACATGAATACTCATCCAAACCAACCCAATAAAAATAAGTCCTGGATTTTCTACCACCTTACTTAAATCCATTTTCATACCAATTGTAGCCACCAAAATGTAAATGAATACACTACCTATTTTACTTGAACCGGCTCCTTCATAATTTTTTGCTTTAGTATAAGACAATAAAATACCTAGAGCGGTGGCTATGGTTATCATCCAAAAAAATTGCGACCCAAAAGACGACATTGGGGAAGATTTATCACTTACCGAAGCAATATTATCTTTTAAAAATGAAGAGATATTATTGGCTCCAAAATGGGCTATACCTACCACACCAAAAGCTATGGCAGCAATAACCATATAATCTGTAAGACTTGGGTTTCTACTCACACTTTCTGAAAATTGAGATACTTTTTCTTTTAATTCTTCTATAGCCGAAGTGTCTGCTTTTAACCATTTATCTATTTTTTCTGTTTTACCAATACCCATTAATAAACCGGCCATCAATAAATTAGCAACTACAATATCTACCAATACCATACCTCCATAAAGCTTAGGGTTATATTCATAAATTTCTAACATCGCCGCTTGATTAGCACCACCACCAATCCAGCTTCCAGCCAAAGTGGCCAAACCTCTCCATGTCGCATCAAAACCTGCTCCGCCAACTGTTTCTGGAGAAAAAATAGAAATCAATAAAATCGCTAAGGGTCCACCAATAATAATTCCAATTGTACCTGTAAAAAACATGATTAAGGCTTTAGGCCCTAAGTTAAATATGGCCTTTAAATCAATACTTAGTGTCATTAAAACTAAAGCTGCTGGCAATAAATATCTACTCGCCACATAATACAAGTTAGAGTGCGCATCAGAAATTAATCCAAAGGAATTCATGATTGCAGGTAGTAAGTAAGCCATTAATAGGGCTGGAACAATTTTATAAAACTTAAACCAAAAGCCACTTTTTTTAGAAGAAGTATAAAAAATGGCTCCTAAAGATATCATCAGTAATCCAAAAACAATAGTATCGTCTGTAAAAATTGGTAATTTCTCCATAATTGAATTTTAAGCCGCTAAATTAGACTATTTTTTTTAACTCCGTAATCCTTGAAAAAGCCATTATTTTATGCCAAATATTAGACCTATTGGCTTTGTCGGTTTCATAAATTTAATCTATTTTTACCTTCAATATATTTCTATATGAAAAAGGGGTTTACGGTTGTTTTATTATGGATTTCGCTCTCTGCTTTATCTCAGCATATAGATAGTGACTATATTGAAGATATCGATAACTTACTTACCACAAAACTAGGTATTGACAATGATGTTGAGTCTTTTGTATATGATGACGGAAACAATGGGTATACTGTAAAACCAAATATTACCGCCAGAACAACATTGGCTATCAACTACAGGTTTTTGGCTTTTACTATTGGATATACGCCAAAATTCCTTGAAGGGCCAGATGCAGATATTAAAGGTAAAACTTCAACATTTAGACTAAAAGGAGATATTTTTTTTAAAAGATGGATACAAAGTTTAGAATATAATAGAATTAAAGGCTATTATGTAGATGGATTTAAAGGCGATCTTTTTCCAGGTTTAGAAGATGAAATACTTGTTATTCCCTCTTTAAGAACGAAAACCATTAGTGGGGTAACTCGCTATAAGTTTAATGATCGCTATTCGTTTAAGGCTATTAGAAATCAGAATGAAATTCAGAGAAAAAGTGCCGGAAGTTTTATACCTAATTTGGCCTATGGTTTTTTTGAGATTAAGGATGATGAAGGCCTTCAAGATTTAACTTCATTTGGCATGGCCTTAAATGCCGCCTATTATTATACCTTTGTAATTAATAAAAAATGGTTTGCCGCCATGGGATTGTCTCCAGGTATAGGCGTTGAATTTAATAAAAATATAACAAGAATTGATGAAAAAACCAAGGTAGATAAGCATACTGATTTAGTTTTGAACCTTCAAACTAATTTAGGATTAGGCTATAATTCTAAAAGTTTTTTTTCTG
>JAUIJW010000145.1 GCA_030431085.1 Bacteroidia bacterium | reverse complement strand
TTTTAGATTTGGTAAAGCAATATTATCCCATAGATCTTTCTAAAATTTTGGTTACAGGATATAGTGATGGAGGTAATGGAAGTTGGTTTTTTGCTCAGTATTATCCTGATTTATTTACTGCAGCGATTCCTTTGGCTTCGTCTTACAATACGGCTAGCCTTTCAGGAGAAGTTAAGCCACTAAGTATTCCGCTTTATGTCATTCATGGAGAAAATGATGAACTATTTCCAGTAGAAATTACTGAAGGATTTGTTACAGAGTCTATCAATGCAGGTAGCGATGTTACTTTTACTGTAGCAAGCGAATTAGGTCATTACACCCCTTGTGATTATTCAATTGAGTTTAATAAAGCGGTAGACTGGCTTTATAATGAGGCTTGGTAGTACCCACTAATTTAATATTAAACTAAAGTGATCTTTATAAACTTTTTGCTTACCCTCAGCATCTGTTATCGTAATGACAAACCAATAATCGTCGGTTGGAGATAATTTACCGTTATAGTATCCATCCCAAAAACCATCGGGTTCTATTACTGATAATAACTTGCCAAAGCGATCGTATATTTGAATATTTGAATAAGTATAGAGATTTAAATCGAGACCTTTAATCTCCCAAACGTCGTTTTGGCCATCGTTATTTGGAGTGAAAAATTTAGGATATCCAAAGATGTAAAAATTATAAGTTGTTGTATTACAGTTGTATTTGTTTTGAATATATAATGTGTGATGACCTGGAGCTAAATTATTAAAAACAGGTTGTTCTTGATAAGGACCATGTGGATTATTTAAAGCGTATTTATATTGATGGCTGTCTTGAGTGTTAATAATAACAGCATTATAACTCGATAAATGTTCTTCAATATTAACTCTTTGAATTGTAGGACGTTCAATAGTAATAACTTGTATTGTTTTGGTGGTGCTACAGCCTGTTTGTTTAGAAGTAATTTCAACCACATAATTTCCAGGGGCATAAATTTCTCGGCTAAAATTAGTGATACCATCAAACCACTTAAAACTATAGTTTTGAGAATTAAAATCATCACTTAAAGCATTAATGCGGTAAGGATAAAAAGATTCACACAATTCAATAGTTTCAATATCACCCACATTAGATATAGGATGTAGTTCTAAATTTAACGTACCTACGCCATAACAAATATCGTCATTTTTAACCCGGATATAAATTTCTTTAGGTTCTGAAATTAAAGTTCCGTTCAATGGACTTAACCCCATTAAAGCTTCATATTTTTTTTCATGAAATGTTATTACCGTTGTACCGTTTAAAGCAAGAGTTTCAATAATTTGTTGTTGATTTAATTCTAAATTAAATTCACCATTCTTTTCATCTACCGGACACCCCACAATATTATCAACTCTAAATTCTTGTAGTGGAGAAGTTTTAAGACGCACTTTAGAGATGCCAAAACAATTAGATACTTTACTGACAATTTTGGCAAAAATAACTTGATCAATAGACGAATTGTTATAAATGTTTTGAAGAGCATTGCTATGATCTGTGTCGGCATTTAAATCCTCTAAAGTTTCATAGTAATATACATCAACAGAGCTTTCATTATCTAGGCTTAGAGCATTATTGGCAAGGTTTAAATTGAAGGATGTAATTCCATCACTAGGATCACCTAAGGCATCGCATTCCACCAAATCATAAATACCATTAAAAACATCTAGCGGTGCTCTAATTTCAACTTCTTTTGTCATAGGTTCGCTTGCTATACCGTTGTAATAGCTTATGAGAGTTACTGTATAGACACCAGGGTTGTTATAGGTGTGATAAGCATCGGCATCGGTAGAGGTATGACCGTCACCAAAATCCCATTCTACATTATCATATGGGTCATCAGATTTAATAAAAAAATGGGTGTCATCTCCTAAACATGTGAATTCATAATCAAATGTGAGTAGAAATGTTGACGATATAAAGGGTGGTAGACCGTATTCTGAGTTGGTACCACTTCTAAGAGATATGGCATTTTGAATATACTGAGAAGCATTACCCAATAATTCTGGTTTGGATATCGCAGCTAAATACCCTTCACCATTACCACTATTTTGGTTATACATAGCTCTATAGATTTTACCATCTATAGCTAACTGTAAAGCACCTGCGGTTATATTACTAGATTCGTTAATAACCTTTTTTGATGCACTGATATTGGCATCATTTAGGTCAAATTGATGAATCCTGCTTTTATCAAATGTGGTGACACCTCTGCGTGTAATATAATAACTACTCGAGGTATATAGCTTTTGTGATTTTGGAGAAAATTCTACGCCATAGGGATAGGTATTTGATAATATTTCTATTCCTTTTCTAGAGGTTGTTCCATCTTGGTTATTAAAATCATAAAGAAATACTTTTCCGGTAGTTCTAGTTATTCCTGTAGAGCTATGCACCATAGCGATTTTCTTTCCATTTGGAGAAATTTTTAAATACCCAAGTGCTGAAACGTTTGCATATTTAGAGCCTGGATCTTGATATTCTACGATAGGTGTAATATCATCTAATACAGATTTTACCGGGGTATGTTGTACCCCAAATTCATCAATTTTGAAGGAGTAAAAAGTATCAACAAAATGAGTTAATACCCAATAAGATTTTTGGTCATCTGCAAGAGTGGCTGCAATTTTTTCAGAACATTTCCAGTCTTTCTGTTCTGGTACAGATTCGTTGTAAGTGATTAAATGAATATTCTTTTGGTCTGGAATAACTCCGCCCAAACCACCATCTAAATTCATGTCTACAACAGAGTAGTTTAAGCCTTTTTTATATTCAAATAATTCAAATTTTTCGGCATGAGCTACCGTAAAAATATAGTATATGTTACTACTTGCTGGTTTTGGAACAATAATGGCTGATTGTGTACTTGATTTATTGCCAGATAAATTATATCCGTTAAGTAAAACGTCATGATTTCTATTATAAACCGTTTTGCCATCTGTGTAAAAAAGCAATTCTCCAAATTTATTCGAAATTGAAGCACAGCCTTCTAAGGTGGATAAACTACCTGTATATGCCCTTATTTGATTATTGTTAAAGTTGAGAGCCGCATTATTACCAAAAAACCAGTGCGCTGCTTCTTTCTGAGAATAAACTTGAAGGGACATCAATATTAATATTGAATAAATAATTTTTTTCATTGCTCGAAATGAATTCTCAGTCTGTGCAAGTTAGCAAATTATTTTATCATGATTAATGTCTTGAGTTTTAAAAACTGTTTAGGTGCTAAATCTTAAATGTTGCTCATTTTAATTTGAATTGTAGCCTTATGGTAGAATAGATAAACCAATGTTCACTATCGTCTTCTACCAGAATAAGTCATGGCTTCACCTTTACCAAACCCATAGCTAAAACCTAAGGTTATAAATCTACCTCGGGCTCTGTAATTATAGATGTAAAAATCTGGTTGAATAGTTTCGCTTTCCATAAAGCGAGAAGCAAATATATCTCTAATACCTAGATTAATTACCGCCTTACCTTTAAGTAATTTTTTTCTCAGACCTAAGTCGGCAAAAGCATTGTCTGAAATTTTACTTTGAACTGTAGGATACCCGGATTGATATTGACCAGTGATTTCGAAATCGAATTCTGCAGGAAGTTTAAATTTAGTTGTTACTTTGGTAGACCATCGATTACCGTCAAAATCAAAAGATTGATCTTCATA
The DNA here is from genome assembly GCA_030431085.1 of Bacteroidia bacterium. Lineage (GTDB taxonomy): Bacteria > Bacteroidota > Bacteroidia > Flavobacteriales > Flavobacteriaceae > Lutimonas. The sequence goes on along the minus strand of JAUIJW010000145.1, from coordinate 2,450 downwards.
ATCACCATCTCTATTAAAGTAATTAAAATTAACATCGCCATTGATGGTAAACCAACTATATGGGGTAACTTTAAAATTGAGCTCTGCACCCGTTGTATTATTGATACCGATATTAATAGGCGTAGTTAAGGTAACATTATCTTGAAAAAATGAAACTGTTTCGATGACATCTGTTGTGTAACGGTGATAAACACCAGCATTAATAGAGGCCTTTTCTAAAATAAAAATCGAAGTTAACTCGAATGAGTTGGTATATTCTGGTTGTAAATTAGGGTTACCAGTTCTAATATTGTAATCGTTCCTGATATTAAAAAACGGATTTAAATCCCAAAGTCTAGGTCTATAAATTCTTTTAGAATACCCAGCTTGGATAGAGGTTGAACTAGTAAACTTGTAAGTAGCATGAACACTAGGGAAAAAATCTGTATAGTTTTGATTATTTTCTTCACTGGTGTTTGTAAGAAAGGTTTTTAAATCTGTGTTTTCTATCCTTAGTCCTGCTTTTAAGCCCCATTTTTCGGCCTCATAACTCCCGGTACCATAAAAGGCGAGTACTTTTTGGTTGTATTCAAAATTATTCGTGAGGTTGGGGTTGATTACCCAATCATTATTAATAAGGTCTCTTACTTCGTAATCATTTCCTACATCGTTGATAAGATATTGACCGCCAGTTTCAATAGTATATTGATCATTGAAGGGTTTGGTGTAGTCTAATTTGAAAGTATAATCGGCTTGTTGAAAATCGGTTTCGGTTTGTTGCTCACTATCATTAGGGGTTCCAGAAATACTAGAATTTTTAAAGTCTGATGATTGTTTTTTACCAAAAAAACTTCCTAAAGCACTAAAGAGCAGCATATGATCTTTATGATCTTCAAACTCTTTTTTATATTGTAACTCATATTGCCATTTTGGATTAGTGGCCTCGGTCGTTTCTTCTCTTTGCCATTCTGAAGTAATGGTATTGTTGGTATCTGTAGCGATAAAATTAGTTTTAGATGGTTGATCTTCTATTTCATAGGCATAATTTCCCGAAAGCGTAATTACATTGTAATCGTTTATATGGTAATCTGTACCTAATATAATATTGTAAAAGCCTTCATTTCGATAGTAGGTACCACTATTTTTTATACTGGTATTTTGAACTCTATCATGATTGATATTTTCTGTTTCTGTGGGTAGTGATCTATAACCGCCACCCAATTGGGCAAAAAGGTTGAATTTTTCAGTCCGTCGGTTTAAACTAAGTCCTATACTATGATTGTCCGGAACACCTGTATTAAGAGATACCGAGCCGTTTAGTCCAGTTTTTTCTTCCTTTTTAAGAACGATATTAATAATGCCAGCTGTACCTTCGGCATCGTATTTGGCAGAGGGGTTAGTAATGACTTCAATTTTTTCAATCATATCTGCTGTAATTGTACCAAGGGCATTACTTCTTTCATCGGCCAAAACAGATGGCTTGCCATCGATTAAAATTTGTACACCACCGCTACCTCTTAAACTTATTTCTCCTTCAATATTAACATTAACTGAAGGAACATTGTTGAGAACTTCTAGGGCTCCCATACCTGTTGAAGCAATATCTTGCCCAACATTAAACACACGCTTATCTAGTTTGAATTCAGTATTTGACTTTTCGGCTGTTAAGGTAACTTCATCAAGCTCTTGGCTATCTTCTGCTAAATTTATTGTTCCTAGATTAATTGTATTATTTTGATTAGAAAAATCTACAATTCGTTTGGTTTGATAACCAATAAAACTAATATCAATATAGATGTTTACTGTATTTGATTCTAAGATAAATTTTCCAAGATCATCTGTAGTAGTACCAGTAATGGTTTTTGAAGTGGTTTTATCGCCTATAATTACGGTAGCAAAAGGGATAGGTTGTTTTTGATTACTGCTGACTACCTGACCTTCGATAGTGTAGGTCTTGCTTTGTGCTGAGACACTAAAATTATTAATTAAAATATTAGCTAAAAGTAGAAAAAAACAACGTTTGTACATCATCAATTAATTTTTTGCAAAAATACATGTTGTATGGCGATAGATAAAATCAAATACGCCGAACGACCATTTTAATTATGTAAACAGTAATAAATCCGTGGTATTGACAGTTTCGTGGTTGTGTGACCAAAAACATGTGTTGTTACTATGATCTGTTTTAATTTTATTTAGATGATAGTTTATCTTTGTTTTATGAAGCGTAATAAAATTAATTCAAGAGAGCTATTTTTTCAATTGGTTTTGCATGTTATTGTATTTCTCTTGTATGCTTATAGCAAATTTGATAATACTATTGAACCTTATGAAATAGCTTTTTTTCTTAATTATGCATTGGCGGCGATAGGCATTAACTATTTTTTGCTTCCAAGATTTTTGTATAGAAAAAAGTTTGCCATCTTTTTTATAAGTTTTTTTATTATACTCTGTATATCAATACTTCTTGA
>JAUIJW010000144.1 GCA_030431085.1 Bacteroidia bacterium | reverse complement strand
ACTAGAAGACAAATTTAACCTATAACACTCATGATGAAATTTACAGATGCCGTCAAGCATCTAATCATACTTAATGCACTATTTTTTGCAGCCAGCCATTTATTAAATTTAAGTTTTACCAACTCATTGGCTTTGTATTTTCCACAAAATCCAAATTTTGGTTTTTGGCAATTTGTAAGCCATATGTTTATGCATGGTAATTTCATGCATATTCTGTTTAATATGTATGCCCTTTGGGCATTTGGATCACCACTTGAACAGATGTGGGGCAAAAATAAATTTTTATTCTTTTATTTCTCTGCAGGCATTGGAGCTGGGTTAATTTATACCGGTGTAAATTATTTTCAATTTAATAGTATTTACAACCAATTAATTCATATTGGCATGAACGCTTCTGATATTCAAAAACTATTAGAAACGGGGCAATATAATTCTGGTATTTTAAGTCAGATTTCAGAATCAAAATTATCCAATTTATATCAAATTTATAATACTCCCGCCGTAGGGGCCTCTGGAGCTATTTACGGTGTTTTAGTCGCATTTGGCATGACCTTTCCTAATGCTAAACTTGCACTAATATTTTTACCTGTACCCATAGCCGCCAAGTATTTTATACCTGTGCTTATTGCTCTAGATCTCTTTTCTGGCGTAACAGGATTTTCTATATTTGGTGGAGGAATTGCACATTTTGCCCATGTAGGGGGAGCTCTAATTGGCTTTATTATGATGCAGTACTGGAAGAGAAATCAATTTAATAGATGGAATTAATTTTGTAAATTATGGGTAACCGCATTGATCAATTAAAATACCGATATCAAGCCGCTAACATAGTTGAGAAGCTAATTGCTATTAATGTTGTTACTTTTTTGGTGACTTACCTTTTCAATACCTTGTCATTTTTATTTAATATGCCTGGTAATTTTATCATTGATTGGTTTGCTTTATCTCCAAATTTTAATTCATTCCTTTACAAACCTTGGACCATTATAACCTATGGTTTTTTACATAGTGGATTTATCCATATATTATTTAACCTTATTTTTTTATTTTATATTGGTAATCTCTTTTTAGATTTTTTTACTTCTAAACAGTTTTTGGCTTACTATTTTATGGGTATTCTCGGTGGCGGTATCATTTATATGATTAGCTATAATTTTTTACCAGCTTTAAAACATCAAGATGCTATTTTGGTAGGAGCCTCTGCTGGTGTGATGGCTATTTTAGTAGGGATAGCTAGTCATATTCCTAACTACAGTATTAATTTAAGATTTATTGGTAGTGTTAAACTACTGTATATTGCTATTGTATTTGTGGTTTTAGATATTGTACAAATACCTATCGAAAATGCAGGAGGACATCTAGCTCACTTAGGTGGTGCTTCTATTGGTTACTTATTAACATCTTTTGGCTACAAGGGTGATGGTATCATCCAGCTTGTAGAAGGATTGTTTCAACCAAAGAAAAAAAAGCCGTTTAAAACAGTTTATAAAAATAAACCTAAGTCTACTACAAAAACAACAAGCCATAATCATCAACAAAAAATTGATGCAATTTTAGATAAAATAAGTAAATCTGGTTATGATACTTTAACCAAAGAAGAGAAAGATTTCCTATTTAAAGCTGGTAAACAATAACTTATAATAAACACCTTTGAAGAATTTAAATTTTTTACAAAAGATTATTTTTTTCATCAATAACGTTTTTGCGTTATTATTGGTACTTAGTATTGTATTACCCTATCTGCCTCCAAAGCAATTTCCTACGGTTTCTGTTTTAAGTTTAGGTGTACCCGTGTTATTGGTAATTCATCTTTGTTTTATCATTTACTGGATTGTTTCCGGCTTTAAAAAACAGTTACTATTATCGACGATTTGCATTATTTGCACTATTGCCTTCTCGTATTTCCCATATCAATTTAATGGTCAATCGGAAAACTCAAGTAATGCCATCAGATTGATGAGTTATAATGTAAGATTGTTTAACCTCTATGGATGGATCGAAGATACCGAAATTCCCCATAAAATATCAAAATTCATTGCTAATGAAGAACCTGATATTCTAACCATTCAAGAACATGATGTTGAAGCTAACATCCATTTCAATTATCCGTATAGATACGAAAAAACTAAAAAAACAGATAGTAATTTCGGTCTTGCTATCTTTTCTAATTATCCTATTATTAAAAAGGGATCGCTTGAACTAAATAGCAACTCCAACAATATTATTTATGCAGATATAAAAATAAAAAAAGATACGGTACGCATATATAATCTACATTTAGAATCTTTTGGACTACAAAATGAATTGAATGACTTGGATGAAAAAAAATCTAGAAAAATTTTCAAACGAATTGCTCAAACTTTTGAAACACAACAAGAGCAAGTAGAAAAATTATTACAACACCTCAGCACTTGTGAGTATAAAACAATAATCTGTGGCGATTTCAATAACACGGCCTATTCTTGGGCGTATAAAAAAATTAAAGGCAATTTACAAGATACTTTTCTACAAGCTGGCTCTAGATTTGGAGAGACCTATGCCATCAAGCGGTTCCCGTTACGTATCGATTTTATCTTAGTTGATCAATCTATTGAGGTATTGTCTCACCACAATTTTAAAATCAACTACTCAGATCACAAACCCGTGGCAGCGACTATAGAATTAGTTCATTAATTTTCAAAAAAATAATCTCGTTCGACCTTGCTAATTCTTATACCAAATGATTGATACCATGAAGACCTCCCCTTCTCTCGAGCCAATTCATGTTCAACATTCATCTTCCAGTGTTTAATGCTGTCTAAAGAATCCCAATAAGATACAGTCAGTCCTACCTTTGATCGGGCAGATTCTAACCCCAAAAAACCAGGCTCTTTTTGGGCAAGTTCTTCCATTCTTGCCGATGTTTCTTGATAATCTTGATCTAATTGAGCGCCTATTGAAGTGAAAATCACAGCGTAATAAGGTGGTGTTGGTGTTTTTGCAATCATATTAACAAAATATTAAAACTAAAAAGTTGTACTTTTGCACCTCCTAAATATACATATACAGCAATGGCTACACAAAAAAAAGTCGCTTTTTACACTTTAGGTTGTAAATTAAATTTTTCTGAGACTTCAACCATCGCCAGAAACTTTCAAAATAATGGTTTTGAACGTGTTGAGTTTGATACCACAGCAGATATCTATGTAATTAACACTTGTTCTGTAACTGATAATGCAGATAAACGATTTAAAACCATTGTAAAAAGTGCATTAAAACGTAATGCAAATGCCTTTTTAATTGCCATTGGATGTTATGCCCAATTGAAGCCAGAAGAGCTTGCTAGTGTTGATGGTGTAGATATGGTATTAGGCGCTACAGAAAAGTTTAAGGTGACAGATTATATCAACGACCTGAGTAAAAACGAAATTGGCGAAATACATTCATGTGATATCCAAGATGCAGATTTTTATGTAGGTTCGTATTCTATAGGCGATAGAACCAGAGCTTTTCTAAAAGTTCAAGATGGCTGTGATTATAAATGTACTTACTGTACCATACCCTTAGCTCGAGGTATTTCAAGAAGTGATACTGTTGAAAATGTTATTAAAAATGCCCAAGAAATATCAGCCAAAGGCATTAAGGAGATTGTGCTTACTGGAGTAAATATTGGTGATTATGGTAAAGGTGAATTTGGTAATAAAAAGCATGAACATACATTTTTAGATTTAATAAAGGCCTTAGAAAATGTACAGGGTATCGATCGGTTAAGAATTTCTTCTATCGAGCCCAATTTATTAAAAAATGAAACCATTGATTTTATAGCAAAATCTAGATCATTTGTGCCACATTTTCATATACCATTACAAAGTGGTAGCAATGATTTATTAAAGCTTATGAAACGTAGGTATTTAAGAGAGTTATATACAGATCGTGTGCAACAGATCAAAAAACTAATGCCCAACGCCTGTATAGGTGTAGATGTTATTGTTGGTTTTCCAGGTGAATCTGACGAACACTTTTTAGAAACTTACAATTTCTTAAATCAATTAGATGTGAGCTATCTACATGTATTTACTTATTCTGAAAGGCCAAATACAGAAGCCATTGAAATGCAGGAAGTGGTACCACAAAACGTAAGATATAAACGTAGTAAAATGCTCCGAGGACTATCGGTGAAAAAAAGAAGAGCTTTTTACGAAAGTCAGATAGGTAATGAATTATCTGTATTATTTGAAGGTGAAAATAAAGAGGGATATGTTCATGGTTTTACAGAGAATTACGTTAAGGTAAAAGCTTTGTGGAATCCTAGTTTAGTGAACACTATTCATACGGTTAAACTTAAAGAGATTGATCAAGATGGTTTAGTAAAATTTGACTGGATTGATCAGCCAGTCTTGGCATAACATTTAATCATGAAAAAAATTCCTGTTTACTTTATGCCTGGTCTCGCTGCTGGCCCAAAAATTTTCGAGCGTATTAAACTGCCAGAAGACAAGTATCAAATACATTTTTTAGAATGGATAGTTCCACAATCTGAGGACGAAAGTCTTAAAAACTACGTGTTAAGATTAAGCCATAAAATTAAAGAGGAAAAACCTATTTTAGTTGGTGTTTCTTTTGGAGGTATTATAGTACAAGAAATGGCCAAATATATCGATACGAGTAAAGTGATTATTGTATCGAGTATAAAAAGTGAAAAAGAACTACCTAAACGATTAAAAATATTACAGCTAACAAAGGCTTATAAGTTATTTCCGAGTAAAAAAATTGAGCAATTAGACGATTTTAATCAATTGGCTATACTCCCTTCTCTTAAAAAGAAAACAAAGCTTTATAATGATTATATGCAAATGAAAAATCATGTGTATTTCAATTGGGCTTTAAAACAGGTTTTAAATTGGACTTCAGACAAAACCCTAGACAATCTAACTCATATTCATGGTGATAAAGATGGTATTTTTCCGATTAAACATATTAAAGATTGTATCGAAATTCCAGGAGGCACACATGCCATGATTGTTACAAAAACACCTAGAATTAACACTGTATTACAAGAAATAATTTAATAAATTGCGGCATGATTATAGAAAAAACTCCGCTTAAAGATTTATTGCTAATCACCCCAAATGTTTTTACAGATGAAAGAGGGTATTTTGTAGAGTCGTACCATCAAAGAAAACTAAAAAAAGCCTTTAAAACACCTTTTGTACAAGACAATGAATCTTTGTCTAAAAAAAATGTTTTAAGGGGGTTACACTTTCAAATACCTCCTCATGCGCAAGCCAAATTAGTACGGGTTATTCAAGGAAGTATCCTAGATGTAGCTGTAGATTTAAGACCAAATTCTATAGATTTCGGTAAACATTATAAATGTATTTTAAGTGGCGACAATAAAAAACAACTTTATATTCCAGAGGGTTTTGCACATGGGTTCTTGAGTTTAGAAGATCATACTTTAGTTAATTATAAATGTTCTAATTTTTACCATCCAGAAAGTGAGCGATCTATCATTTGGAATGATCCTACTCTAAAAATTGATTGGGGAATTAACAAACCATTAATAGCCGAAAAGGATAAAAAGGCCGAAAATTTTCTTACATTTGACAATCCCTTTTAATTTAAAAATTGCCATATTATGATGAAAGCTCCCCGCATTATAGTACTTCTTAGTGTTATTGTTGTTGGTATATTATTTATTAATGCTGTAGATCTCACCAAAACAACATCTCAATCCCCAAATAAAGACACCAATAATAGCAACACTAGTGACACTTATAAAATACGTGCTTTAAAAATTCCGAATAATTTAAATTTTGCCAACGAGCGGGTACCAATTGAAAAACAAGATGTTAAGGAAAGAATTGATCGCGAATTACTGGTAAACACTTATTGGCAATCTAATGGCTTATTGCTATTTAAAAGGTCTAACAAGTATTTTCCTATAATTGAACCTATACTTAAAGAATACGGTGTACCCGATGATTTTAAATATTTAGCTTTAATTGAAAGTGGCCTACAGAATGTAACTTCTCCAGCTGGAGCCAAAGGATTTTGGCAATTAATGCCTAAGACAGCCAGAGAATATGGTTTAGAAGTTAATCAAAATGTTGACGAGCGCTACCATATTGAAAAATCTACTGTTGCAGCTTGTAAATACCTTAAGAGTGC
>JAUIJW010000143.1 GCA_030431085.1 Bacteroidia bacterium | reverse complement strand
TACCATTTTAATAGAGTCTGGCGGTTACTCTGAAGATCCCGAAAAACAATTTATTCGCCAATTGAATTATGTTTCCATATTAAGTGCTTTAAATGCTATCGAACAAAAAAGTTACCTCGAAACCAATACCGATCTTTATTTTAAAATCCCACGAAATGATCGCAAATTATTTGATTTAAAAATTACGAAAGTAAATTTCAATTATCTGGGGCAACCCTATCAAATTGATATTGGTATTAACCGCTATGAAAAAGACAATAATAATCACACTAGTTTTTATCAAATCGGTAGAATTCAAGAGGTAGGAGATCTCTCAACTTACTATGGCTATCAAGACATAGATGCATCTAATTTGCATTTTAAAGTAGGTCAAACTTACCCGAAAATTTTACAAAACTTATCCGATGTAGATCGTTTAGATTTTAAAGATTTACTCAAAAATGGCTATACCTCTGTGGCAGTTAGCAACCTAGATAGTGATATTAAATTTACCAATTATCCTATTAATATTATCAGTGCTCAAAAAATGACCATTGCACTACAAACACAACCTAAAAGTCCTGTTAAAATTGGTCATGATGCTACGTTCTTACTAGAAAAAAATGGTCAGGTTGAATATGCTATCATTAATGGTTTTGTTTATAATTTAAAAAATGATCACAATAACATTATAAATTCTATTGTAAAATAATTATTGTGATTGGTACAAAATCTATTTCTCTTTGTGCTTTACTTTTCCCTACTTTCATTTGGGCACAGCAATTTAGTGGAGTCGTGTTAAGCAAAAAAGATCATACACCACTTAAAAATGTAACCATTACCCAATTAAATCATACAGTAGCTGCTAAAACTAACGCTTATGGTGTATTCAATCTCGCAAAAAGCGGAACCTATATTTTTTTTAAATCAGGATATCTTACCGATACTGTATCCATAAATTCGACAACCAGTACCATCTACCTTAAAGAACCTCAAGAATACCTCAAGGAAATAACCATTAGTACAAACACATTTAAATCGAATACTTATAGCTATAGTGGAGCTGTAACTCTGTTATCTCATAAAGAGCTTGCCCTTCAAAACAGCATCAATTTAGCACCTGTACTCAACAGTGTATCTGGAGTACTTATGCAAAACGGCACATTAAACACCAATAAAATTACTATAAGAGGCATCGGCTCGAGAACTCTTTTTGGCACCAGTAAAATTAGAAGCTATTTTGGTAACATTCCTTTAACCAATGGATCTGGTGAGTCTAATGTTGATGATTTAGATTTAGAAGCTATGGCTAAATTAGAAATTACCAAAGGCCCCTCTTCAAGTAAATATGGGGCAGGCCTAGGTGGTGTGATACATTGGATACCAAAAATTAACCAATCTAACCTTAATATGGTACAAAGTAATTTTAGTATAGGCTCATATGGGTTACAAAAAATCAACCTTGGAGGTGCTTTATCCTTTAATGAACAAGATATTCAAATTCAATATACTAAAGTTATCAGTGATGGATATCGAGATAATAATAGCTTAAACAAAAACACTATTACCTTAGCATCTAAACATCAGATCAACGATAGAAATCAATTAATTTTTTTAGCGAATCTTATTGCTTTTAAAGCCTATATTCCTAGTTCTTTAAATAAAATAGATTATGACAATAGCCCTAAAAAAGCTGCCTATACCTGGGAGGCCTCTAAAGGGAATGAAGATTATAATAAAGGTTTATTAGGACTCACGTGGCAGCATGATTTTAAAAACCAATCGCGATGGACGACCAGCATTTTTGGTTCAATATTTCAAAGTGATGAAGATCGGCCGTTTAATATTCTTAATGAAAAAACTAATGCTTTTGGTTTGAGAACTAAGTGGGTTAACAATTATAACATAACGGATAAAAATCTTAACCTAGCGATTGGTGCAGAGTATTTTAATGATCGCAAAGACTATCAAACCTATGAGAATCTTTACCAAGATTTTCCTCCAGGTACAGGTAGCGTTAAAGGTGATTTACTTTCTAACCTTATAGAACATAGACGCTACACCAATATATTTTTAGAAAGTCAGTTCTATTTTACCACAAAAATCATCTTCGAATTTGGTCTAAATTGGAATTATACCACCTATAATTTAGATGACCTATTTCATCAAGAGCCATTGAATCAATCAGGGCAATATAACTTCAAGCATATTATCTCTCCTAAATTTGGATTGGTTTATAAATACCTCAAAAATCATATGTTATACGCTAGTGTTAGTCATGGCTTTTCACCACCTACTCTAGAAGAAACATTGTTACCTAACGGGTTAATCAACCCTAATATTAAACCAGAATCTGGATGGAACTTTGAATTAGGTTCTAGAGGGTCTATACCAACTATAGCCCTTGAATACGCCTTAGCTTTATACCACATGCCGGTTAAAAATCAACTAGTGGCTAGGCGGGTTGGAGACGATCAGTTTATTGGTATCAATGCCGGACAAACAAATTTTAGTGGTATAGAGTTAGATCTTAATTACACCATACTTCAAAACCATAATATAACCCTAAAACATCGAAATGCATTATCGTATAATCTTTTTAAGTTTATAGATTTTCAAGATTTCAAAGATAATTACTCTGGAAATCAGGTTACAGGCACCCCAAAATCAACTTTTTTTTCTCTCTTAAATCTACAAACTATTTTGGGGCTTTACGGCAATATCCAGTACAATTATGTGGGTAAAACTCCTATCACAGACGATAATAAGGTTTTTTCGGACAGTTATCAATTGATACATTTTAAATTAGGGTATCAACGCTATTTATTTAAACATTTAAACGCCAATATATATTTGGGAGTTAATAATGTTTTCAATGAAAAATATGCGCCAATGTTACAAATAAATGCCAGTGGATTTGGCGGTAACCTACCAAGATATTATTATCCCGGAGAGGCCACAAATTTCTATTTTGGCGCCAATTTTTCTTACCAATTTTAGATTTTGTAACTTTATAGGTCACAACTAAAATATCCGCATTATGTTTCATCACTTATTGATTTTCTTTTTCAGTATCGGCCTTATTTTATCATCCTGTAATGATTCAGACACACCCGAAAACGACAACCCTAATAGTAGCCTACAATATGATGTTATAACCGTAGTAGATGGTATTACTATACCTTGGGGTATGGCATTTTTACCAGATGGTGCGCTTCTAATTACAGAACAAGAAGGCGAACTTATTCATGTTAAAAATGGTACTAAAACTAAAGTTGCTGGCTTACCGCAGTTGTTTTATAAAAATCAAGGTGGACTGTTAGATCTAGAGTTACATCCAGATTATGAAAATAATGGTTGGATTTACCTATCCTATTCAGGGAATACAGAAAATGATGGTCAAGGCGGAAATACAGTCATCATGCGTGCCAAGCTAGAAAATAATATGCTAACCCATAAAGAGGTACTTTACAAGGCTACTCCAAATACTACAAGCGGAGGTCATTTTGGCTCAAGACTCGAATTCGATCGTAATGGCTATCTCTATTTTTCTATTGGAGATCGCAAAAAAAGCGGTCAAAACCCACAAGATATTACTAGAGATGGAGGTAAAATTTATAGAATTCATGACGACGGTAGTATTCCTACAACTAACCCTTTTGTGAATGAAAATAATGCCAAAAAGGCTATTTATTCCTATGGCCATAGAAACCCTCAAGGTATGGCTTTGCATCCAGAAACTGGTTTAATTTGGACTCATGAGCATGGCCCTAAAGGAGGAGATGAAATTAATATTATTGAAGCAGGTAGCAATTATGGATGGCCCAAAATCACCTATGGTGTTAACTATGATGGTTCTGAAATAACAGACAAAACAAGTCTCCCAGGCATGGAACAACCCATACACTATTGGGTACCTTCTATTGCCCCCAGCGGCATGACCTTTGTAACTAGTGATAAGTATCCACAATGGAAAGGTAATGTTTTAATTGGCTCACTAAAATTTAGTTACCTCAACAACTGCTATCTCAATGGTAGTACAGTAGAAAAAGAAGAAAAACTCCTCGAAGGCATGGGTCGTGTGCGTAATGTAAGACAGGGGCCTGATGGATATATTTATGTGGCCATCGAAAGTAAAGGTATCGTAAAAATTGTTCCTAAGAATTCTTAGTTGTTTAAAATTTTACAATCATTCTATGAATAGTTGATTAATAGCAATTTCTCGGTATTGTTAATTGAGTTGATTATCTTTGCAGACATCAAAAAAATGAATATGTCTCAAAAAGTTATCTTAATCATTCTAGACGGTTGGGGAGAAACACAAAATCAAAAAGTTTCTGCTATTGCACAAGCCAAAACTCCATATTTTGACAAATTATATAACAATTACAGCCATGCCAGTTTAAGAACAGATGGCCTACATGTTGGTTTACCCGAAGGGCAGATGGGTAATTCTGAAGTTGGACATATGAATTTAGGCGCTGGTAGAATTGTTTTTCAGGATTTTGTTAAGATTAATAATGCTGTAGCGGATGGATCCATCGCCAAAGAAAAAGCCATTGTTGATGCTTTTAATTATGCTAAAGACAACCATAAAAATATTCATTTCTTAGGATTGGTTTCAAACGGAGGTATCCACTCACACATTAACCACTTGAAAGGATTATTAGATGCAGCACATCAAAAAGAGTTAAGTAATGTATACGTACATGCCTTTACGGATGGTAGAGATTGCGATCCTAAATCTGGAAAAGGTTTTATCCAAGACATTGAAAACCATATGGCCAATACAACGGGTGAGCTCGCTTCAATCTGTGGTAGATACTACGCCATGGATAGAGATCAACGTTGGGAACGTGTTAAAAAATCTTACGATGCTATGGTTAATGGTATTGGTGAAAAATCTACCAATGCCACTCAAAGCATTGAAAATAGCTACCAAAACGATGTTACAGACGAGTTTATTTTACCCATTGTAATGACAGATGATCAAGGCAATCCTCGTACGACCATTGCTGCAGATGATGTGGTAATCTTTTTTAATTTTAGAACAGATAGAGGTCGCCAATTAACTAGAGTGCTCTCTCAAGAAGATTTTCCAGATTATAACATGTATAAATTACCCTTACATTTTGTAACGATGACAGCTTACGATCATCGATTTAAAAATGTTGATGTAGTTTACCCTAAAGACGATTTAAAAGACACCTTAGGTGAGGTATTAGAAAAGCATGGTAAAACACAAATTAGAATCGCCGAAACAGAAAAATACCCACACGTTACGTTTTTCTTCTCTGGTGGAAGAGAAAAAGAGTTTGAAGGCGAAAAACGACTTCTTTGCCCTTCGCCAAAAGTAGCGACTTATGATTTAAAACCAGAAATGAGCGCTTTTGATATTAAAGATGCTATCATTCCTGAATTAGAAAAAGGTGAAGCAGATTTTATATGCTTGAATTTTGCCAACACAGATATGGTTGGTCATACTGGGGTGATGAGTGCAGCGGTTAAAGCTGCAGAATCTGTAGACCAATGTTTAGAAGCTGTGGTTGAAACGGCTTTAGCCAACAATTACGTAAGTTTAATTATTGCAGATCATGGTAACAGTGAAACCATGCTAAATCCAGATGGTAGCCCCAACACGGCGCATACTACCAATCCAGTTCCATTTATTTTGGTAGACAAGGATAAATCTTTTCATGTTAAAGATGGTATTTTAGGAGACATTGCACCAACGATTCTTGATCTCTTAGAGATCGAGCAGCCTAAAAATATGACTCAAAAATCGCTAATTTAAATGTAATGAAACTTTTATTTTTATCGTTTTTTTTATTGGTTTATCATTTTAATATCACTGCCCAAGAAAAAGAAACTATTAGCCAAAACAGGGCAGATTTAGTGGGTATTAAAACATTATCAGATTTTAAAAATCCACCAAATGCCGATTGGTTCAATAAAGAATATGAGGCTTATGATTTGGATAAAAGAACCATTAAAAAACTACAGAAACACCTTGAAAATATTCAAATAAAAGTGTTCATGTCGGTTTGGTGTCATGATAGTCATCGTGAAATACCACGGCTTTACAAAGTATTAGACGCTATTAATTTCGATAGTAAAAATTTAGAGGTTATTGCTTTAAACCGTTCTAAAAAAACACCCGATAATCTTCAAGAAGGTTATCAGG
>JAUIJW010000142.1 GCA_030431085.1 Bacteroidia bacterium | reverse complement strand
CACTTTGGGTTAAGTGATTTATATCAAATTGAAATGCTGTATCAAAATTTAATGATTGAATATGGCAATCGTTGGTTTCACTCTTTTTTAGATATAGTTTTATGGTCTTGTCGATAGCGGCTGGTAGCACGTGCCCTCCATTATAATCAATATGTTCACCAATTAAATTGATTCTTCCTGGAGATTCGATTATAATTTTTGCATTAAAATCATCAATAATGCTATTATATTGATTTTTTTTAACAGATGTCATAAAAAAAATATGAAATTAAAATGAATCAGCGAATTTAAAAAAAGAAAATTAAAGCGCTGTGTTTATTGATATGTTTTTAGTATCCAATGTCTGGCCAATTGCTCATCCGATTTAATTTGTGAGGTTAATTCATTTAGAGAGTTAAACTTTTTCTCATTGCGCAACCTTTTCAAAACTTCTATTTGAATTTTCTTGCCATATAGGTTGGCATTAAAATCTAGGAAGTGAATTTCTATGGTTTTGTTTTTTCCATCAATAGTTGGTCTTACACCGATATTCATAATACCATAAACTTTTTCACCATTTAAATAGGTTTGTACGATATATACTCCAGTTTTAGGAATTAATTTATAGGTTTCCGATATATGTAAATTAGCGGTGGGATAATTGATAGTTCTACCGATACTTTGGCCTTGAACTATATAGCCCGTAAGGAGGTATGAGTACCCTAAATATTGATTAGCTTTTTCAATAGCCCCATCTTCCACAGCCCTTCTAATTTTTGTGGAGCTTACAGAAACACGTTTAATTTCTTGAGCTGTTATTTCTTCTAAATCATACTTATGAATATCTTGATAAGCTTTAAGTTGATCAAAATTACCTTCTCTGTTTTTACCAAAATGATGATCGTATCCAATAATAATTTTCTTTATTTTTAGACCTTTCACCAATATATCTTTAATAAATCTAAGGGCGGGTATATTGGCAAACTCTTCAGTAAAAGGTTGTATAACAAGATAATCTAATTTTAATCGATCTAATAGCATAATCTTTTCCTCCATCGTTGTTAGCATTTTAACGTGATTACCAAACTGTAGTACTTGTCTGGGGTGTGGAAAAAATGTTAGTATAACAGAAGAGTCTTTCTGGCTTGTTTTACTACTGTTTAATTTTTCAATGATTTTTTGGTGTCCTATATGTACTCCATCAAAAGTGCCAATGGTTAATATGGTTGAGTGATCAATTTCATTAAAATTATCAATAGCTAAATTTACTTTCAAAAGACTAATATTTAATAGATTCGTTAATTGTATTTATTTTATGAGGTATTTTAGGTAGCTCAAAATTAGAGCGGATATTCAGCTGGCGATTAGAATTGAAAAGGTTAAGATAGCCATGGTTAATTAAAAAGTACCCGTGGAAGTCTTTACAAAAACATATTCTGCCATAAAGCATTTTTATGTTTTGTAGTTGCTTGTCTTTTAAAGAAAGATGTTTAGTTTTTGGATTAATCTCAAAATACACCATCTCTTTATAATGACCATCAGCTTTACCTTTTTCTTGTTTTTTACTAAAGGTGTATAATATTACCAATTGTGAGCCTTCTTCAATAGTTGGGTATAATTTACCAAAGTCGTCTTGTTTAATTTGCAGAGTAGCATTTTTTTTGACTTCGAAAACACAGTCTCCACCTTCAGGGCAATTGATGTCGCTAAGATAATACTTGGCGTCATTAGTTAATTTAGGTTTAGCCGAGCAACTTGTTAATTGCATTACACCAATAAGAATTGAAACATAGAATAATGGCATTGCAAAGTAATGACTTTGTAATTTGATCAGATATAATTCAATAAATTTATTTAGATTTGTCACAATTCCTCCTTAGAATATATTGTTAATGAAAAAAAGCTGTATCTGGTTATTTTTTGTATTCATGTTTATTGTGTGTAGCTCAGTTTTTGCACAACAAAACAATTATTGGTTAAAAATTGATGAAACAAAAATAGCGAATAGTGACTTGACACGAAAATTCAGTGCCAAGAATTATCAAACCTACCAATTAAAATTGGCCTCAATCAACAGTACTTTAAAAAAAGTAAATTCGCACAATAAAACATTAGTAAATTCATCACTACTAGTTAGTTTTCCAGATAAAAATGGAACAATCAATACCTATAAGGTTAAAGAAACTGCTGTACTGCATCCAAGCTTAGCACAAAAATATCCAAACAATAAAACTTATGAAGGTGTAGCTGTTAATGATAGTTCTAAAAGAATTAAGTTTAATACCAATATTCTAGGTTTGCATGCCATGATTATTAAGGGTAATAACATAGAATATATAGATCCAGTGGTAGGTAGCACAGAGTACTATCGTATTTATGATAGAAAAAGTTTACCTTTAGATAAGAGCTTGGCATTTCAATGTTTAACAAAGAATATTCAAAACGCCAATAAAATTAATACTTCGAAAATTGCTAATGACAAAACGTTAAGAACTTATAGATTGGCTTTGGCTGCTACTGGAGAATATTCTCAATTCTTAATTGATAGAGAAAACGCTCAAAATAAATCTGATAGTGAAAAAAAAGAGATTGTTTTAGCAGAAATGACTACAGCAATTACCAGAATAAATGATTTGTTTGAAAATGATTTGGCAATTTCTCTTCAAATCATTGCTGGAAATGAAGACATTATTTTTTTAGATCCAAGTACAGATCCTTACAATAACGAAGATATTGATGCCTTAATTCAAGAAAATCAAACCGTTTGCAATAATAATATTGGTGTTTTGAATTATGACGTAGGCCATCTGTTAAGTACAAATCCAGATGGCGGATTGGCTAGTTTGGGAGTAACCTGTGGTAGTTCTAAAGCTCGTGGTGTAACAGGGTCGAGAAATCCAACTGGAGAATCGTTTTATTTTGATTTTATAGCCCATGAACTAGGTCACCAATTTGGTGCTCATCATACCTTTAATGGTAATGAATCTAGTTGTAATGGTAATTTTAATTCAGCTACAGCTGTCGAGCCAGGTAGTGGGTCTACTATTATGGCTTATGCCGGATTGTGTTCGCCACAGAATGTACAAGAGCATAGTGATCTATATTTTCATGTTGTAAGTATTAATGAAATTTGGAATAATATTTCTAATGGTAATGGCAGTAATTGTGGCACTGTAACAGATTTACAAACCAATTTACATGTGCCTACCGTAAATGCAGGAAATGATTATGTAGTGCCAAAATCTACAGCTTTTGTTTTAACGGGTATTGGGGAAGACGCAGATGATGATCCAATTACTTTTGCTTGGGAGCAGATTGATGCTGGTATTACAATTGTGCCACCAAGTGATGTAAGTACACAAGGGGCTTTATTTAGATCTGTACAGCCTAGTGAGAATCCTAAAAGATATTTTCCTGAATTAGCCACCGTGCTGCGTGGAAGCACCTCTTCTAAATGGGAGGTTGTACCTAGTGTGGCTAGAGATCTAAACTTTAAACTAACGGTACGCGATAACAACGCAGAAGCTGGTCAAACAGCTACAGATGCTATTGTGGTTTCTGTTTTAGATCAAGCTGGGCCATTTTTAGTAAGCTCTCAGAACGAATCAGGTACGATATGGGATCTTGGTTCGACTCAGAGTATAACTTGGGATGTGGCTGGAACAGATGCTAACGGTATTGATGTAAGTCATGTTAACCTGTTACTTTCTATAGATGGGGGAAGAACATTTGATCAAGTATTAAAATCGAATACCTTGAATGACGGTCAAGAAAATATTCAAGTGCCAAATATGGCGGCCTATAAATGCTACGTTATGGTACAGTCTGTAGGTAATATCTTTTACGCTGTTAATAAAATGGCTTTTTCAATTGGTGAATTTGTAGAACAGTGTGAGACTGTTGTTGCAGAAGATACACCAAAACCCATTCCAGATAATGATGTTAACGGAGTAGTTTCGGTACTTAATATAGCGGAGATGGATGAGATTGCTAGCGTTAAAGTTAAAGTTGATATTACGCATACTTGGGTTGGCGACATTAAAATTACACTGGAGAGCCCAGATGGAACTGTTGTTAAATTGATTGAAAATCAATGTTTCGGATCTGGTAATGAAAACATTGATGTTACATTCGATGATCAAGGTCAGGAGCTAAATTGTATTAATGGCATTCCTTCAATTACAGGAGAAGTGATTCCGTTAGAAGCTTTATCCATTTTTGAAGGGATAGATCCCAGTGGGGAATGGAAACTTAGAGTGATTGATGATGCAAATCAAGATCTTGGAACATTAGAAGGTTGGAGCTTAGAAATCTGTACGGCGATGCCCAAGTTGGGTGTAGAGTCTAAAGAAATGCCAAATCTAGTGGTTTATCCTAATCCAACAAGCGGTATGTTTACTATTGATTTTAGAGGAGAGAGTGATGTTACAGAAGTAATGCTTTATGATATTTTAGGTAGAGAAATTAAAAGGGAAACCTTTAAAAATTCGAGCTATAATTTTAGAACCACACTCAATTATCAGAATATTTCACCAGGTATTTATATTTTAAAAATAAAAAATGGCAATCACCAAGGAGTGAGAAGGTTGCAATTTAAATAGTGCATATAGTGTAATTTTAGGCTGTATTTAATCAATATTTCATTTTTATAGTACTTTTTTTTATGAAAAGTTAAAAAAAATTGTATTTTTCACACATCTTATTAAACTCAATTATTATTATGAATAAACTATTCTTAGCCATAGTTATGCTCTTTTGTGGAGCTAACCTTATGGCTCAAACCACAATTACTGGTACTGTTGTTGATGCCGAAACTAAAGACCCTTTACCTGGTGTAAACGTTAAGGTAATTGGCACAACAACTGGAACAGCCACAGATTTTGATGGTAAGTTTACTATTGATATCAATGAAAATCCACCATTAAAAATTGAAATTACATTTGTAGGGTTTCAAAGTCAAACTTTAGAAGTAACTCAAAATAATCAAGATTTTAATGTTCAATTAGAAGAAAATGAAACTTCTTTAGATGAGGTCGTTGTATCTGCATCAAGAACACCAGAGAGAATTTTTGAATCTCCGGTAACCGTAGAAAGATACGCCTTAAAAGAAATTAAAAATACAGCATCGGCTGATTTTTATGATGGTCTCGAGAATTTAAAAGGAGTAGATATTAACACCAATAGTTTAACGTTTAAATCGATTAACACGAGAGGATTTGCAACTTTCTCTAATACAAGATTTATGCAATTGGTTGACGGTATGGATAATTCGGCTCCAGCCTTGAACTTTCCGTTAGGAAATTTATTAGGGATGACAGAAACAGATATCCTAAGCATTGAATTGCTGCCAGGGGCATCTTCGGCATTATATGGTGCCAATGCTTTCAACGGTATTCTTTTTATGAGAAGTAAAAATCCTTTTGATTTTCCTGGGATCAGCGGTTATTTAAAAACAGGGGTTACCTCGCAAGATGCAGCCGGGACAAACTTATATACTGATATTGGTGCAAGAATAGCACATAAGTTTAGTGATAAATTTGCGGTAAAATTAAATTTAGGCTACTTAAAAGGAACCGATTGGGCGGCCAATAACAGAGCAGATAAGAATGGTGGAAATAAAACCAGAGAAGATTACGATTATGATGGTGTTAATGTGTATGGAGATGAAGTGTCTACCAATATTAGAGCGGCTTCTGGTGGTGTAGGTATAGTGCCAGATGTGGTTGTTAGTAGAACAGGATATGACGAAGAGGTGTTGACTAACTACAATGCAGAAAGCTTGAAGGCAGATTGGGGTGTTTATTTTAGACCTTGGGCCAATGATTTTGAGATTGCCTATGTAGGGAAGTATGGTTTTGGTAATACCATCTACCAAGGTACAAACAGATATAATATCAAAGATTTTAGCTTAAACCAACATAAATTAGAAATAAGAAATGATAACTTCTTTGCTAGAGGTTATATTACTTCAGACGATGCTGGTAATTCTTATGATATGGTATTTACAGCAATTAATATGAATCGTCTTTGGAAGCCTGATACACAGTGGTTTGGAGAATACATTCAAACGTTTATCGGTGCTACTTTAGGAGGCGCCAATGAAGAAATGGCGCATAAAATGGCTAGAGCTGTCGCTGATACAGGGATGCCTCAACCAGGAAGTGAAGAGTTTAAACAAAATTTTAAAACTGTAACTAGCGATCCAGATTTAACAACA
>JAUIJW010000141.1 GCA_030431085.1 Bacteroidia bacterium | reverse complement strand
GGCCATTACCCAAATTTCAATACCGTCATTTAAGCGGCAAATTGCATTTGTTGAACATAATTTAAGTGTATTGTTAGGAAAAACACCTGATAGTATTGAAACCATCATTGAGTTGAGTGCCTATGATTTACCAGATAGTATTCCAGAAGGAATACCCTCCTCTTTGTTGCAAAGAAGGCCAGATATTTTGCAATCGGAGCAATTGTATAGGGCCCAAAATGCTAGAATAGGAGTAGCGCAAGCCATGAGATTTCCTTCAATTAGTTTAACTGGCTTATTAGGTTTAGGTAGTGGAGAATTATCTAACCTTGTTTCTAATGGTTTAGGATGGAGTGTGGGAGCTGGGCTAACCGGACCATTATTTGAATGGGGAAAAAATGTAAGAAGAGTAGATATTGAAAGAGAAAAAGCGAGGCAAAGCTTGTTAACCTATGAAAACACAGTGTTAAATGCCTTTCTTGAAGTAGAAAATGCATTGATACAATTATCAACTCTAAAAGACGAATTAAAGGCTAATAACGATATGATGTTGGCCGCTAGCAATGCGAGTTATCTTTCAAGACAGAGGTATTATCAAGGGGTGACAAGTTATCTGGAAGTGATTGAAAATCAGCGACAAGAATTCGATGCAAAGTTAGATTATGCAGAAAATTATCAAAGATACCTCAATGCTTATGTTAATCTATATAAATCTCTTGGTGGAGGATGGATAAGTCCAGACGAAATCGAAAAATATGCCGCTCAGAAAGCTGAAGATGAAAATCGAAATATTAATGAGATTGATAGAGATAGTCTTTATTATCAAGGGCAAATCGTTGATTTAAATTTAACAAAGGCACAGAAAAAGCAACGAAAAGAGGAGCGAAAAGCTCAAAACAAAAAAGATAGGGCATCTCGTAAAAATGCTCGTAATAATAAATAAATTTATAATTTTAGGTTCACTTAAATGGGGCGAATTAATCATTGCCTAATCGATTTTTCTTATGATTATAGCAGATAAATTAAGGCTTTACGTAATGAACTAAATCAGCATAATTACAATTATTATGTACTCGATCAAGCTACTATTTCAGATTTTGAATTTGATCAAAAATTAAAAGAATTAGAGAGCCTCGAACTTCAATACCCCGAATTTTATGATGAAAACTCACCCACTCAAAGGGTTGGAGGAACTATCACCAAAAATTTCATTACAGAAGTTCATGAACATAGAATGTATTCTTTAGACAATGCATATTCTAAAGAAGAGGTGTTAGATTGGGAAAAAAGAGTAAAGAAAAATCTAGGAGATGCCCAAACTACTTTTACCTGTGAACTAAAATATGATGGGGCCTCTATTAATTTATATTACAAAAACAAAAAGTTCAATAAGGCAGTAACAAGAGGTGATGGTATTCAAGGCGATAATGTTACAGCCAATGTAAAAACGATTCGTTCTATT
Source organism: Bacteroidia bacterium (assembly GCA_030431085.1). Lineage (GTDB taxonomy): Bacteria > Bacteroidota > Bacteroidia > Flavobacteriales > Flavobacteriaceae > Lutimonas. Next base: position 4,766 of record JAUIJW010000141.1, on the reverse strand, counting down.
CCGCTAGAAGTCAAAGAATTTCCTGTGCAGAATTTTGAAATTAGAGGTGAAATTATTCTTCCACTTGACGGATTTAATCAAATGAATCAAGGGCGTTTAGAAGCGGGAGAAGATCCTTATAGTAATCCAAGGAATACGGCAAGCGGAAGCTTGAAGCTTCAAGATAGTGCAGAGGTAGCAAGAAGACCATTAGATTGCTTATTGTATCAAATAGTGGGCGATAATTTGCCATTTAAATCACATTTCGAAGCTTTAGCACAAGCACGTGAAGGCGGTTTTAAAGTGCCAGAGACTATTAAGCTATGTCAAGATGTAAATGATATTTTTGAATTTATAAGCTATTGGGAAGAACGTAGGCATGATCTACCTTACGAAACAGATGGAGTGGTTATAAAAGTAAATAATTTAAATCACCAAGATGAGTTAGGTTTTACATCTAAATCACCAAGATGGGCTTTGGCTTTTAAGTTTAAAACGGAACAGGCCAGTACAGTACTTAATGAAGTTACTTATCAAGTAGGGAGAACTGGTGCTATTACGCCTGTGGCCAATTTAAAGCCCGTAGAATTGGCTGGAACAATTGTAAAAAGAGCCTCTTTGCATAATGCAGATCAAATAGAAAAATTGGATGTAAGAGAAGGCGATACCGTATTTGTAGAAAAAGGAGGAGAAATAATACCCAAAATTGTAGGTGTAAATTTATCGCTAAGACTCGAAGATTCTCGCCCTTTAAAATATATTGAAACTTGCCCAGATTGTGGTACAAAGCTCTTGAGGCAAGACGGTGACGCCAAGCATTATTGCCCGAATGAGTTTGGTTGTCCCACTCAAATTACTGGTAAAATTCAACACTTTATCAGTAGAAAAGCATTAAACATAGATGGTTTAGGCTCTGAGACCATAGAGTTGTTTTATAAAGAAGGTCTAATTAAAAACTACGCAGATTTATATGATTTAACTATAGAACAAATTATTCCGCTAGAGAGAATGGCAGAAAAGTCGGCTCAAAATATTATTTCTGGTTTAGAAGCTTCGAAGAAGATAAAATTTGAAAAAGTGTTATATGCATTAGGAATTAGATTTGTGGGAGAAACAGTGGCTATTAAAATTGCTAAACATTTTAAATCTATAGACCAAATACAGAAAGCAAGTTTTGAAGATCTAATTGCTGTAGATGAAATTGGAGAAAGAATTGCAAATAGTGTTATTGATTTTTTTACCGTAGAATCTAATCGAGAATTGGTGAGCAGGTTAAAAGCTACAGGTATTCAAATGGTTTTAGATGAATCTGATGTAACACATGAATCAGATAAGTTATCTGGGTTGGTATTTGTGGTTTCTGGTGTTTTTCAGGTGTTTTCTAGAAATGAATTAAAAAAATCTATTGAAACTAATGGAGGTAAGGTTTCTAGCTCTATATCGAAGAAAACGAGTTATATCATTGCTGGTGATAACATGGGGCCCAGTAAAAAAACAAAAGCAGAAAGTCTGGGGGTTCCAATCATTACAGAACAAGATTATATAGAGATGTTGGGCCAAGATGAATAGTCATTAAAATGTCCATTATTATACAAAGCGTTTAAGATGAGAAGAAATGTAGGGTATAAACTGTTTGTTGGTTAGTTTTTTTTCAAAGAAATGATAGTCTAAATTAAACAGACATAACTATAGAGTATTCTGATTATTTTGAACAAATATGTCTGTTTTGATATAAATAAAAAGTAAGTTTTAACTCTAAAGGAATAAAATAGGGTAATTATGTTTGTGATTTTAATTATTAAGTATCATGTTAAAACTATCTCATAATCATAGAATTAACAATTAATGGAAGCATATACTTGGGCAAGAATTATACATATTATATCTATTGTTTTATGGATTGGAGGTGTGGCTATGGTTACTATGGTGATTATTCCGGCCATTAAACAATTAAAGCAAAATAAAGACAAAATGAATTCTTTTGAAAATATCGAAGGAAAATTTCAAAAGATTGCTCAAATTACGACACTTCTAAGCGCAGCTTCTGGGTTTTACATGATTTATTACTTAAATGCTTGGGATAGGTTCTTGAGCCTTAAATTTTGGTGGATGCACGCTATGGTTTTGGTGTGGTTTATTTTTACATTGATCCTTTTTGTACTAGAACCGTTTGTGCTTCATAAATTGTTTAAAAAATTTATGGATAAGAATCCCGAAAAAACATTTAAAATTATGCATCGTGCACATTGGATTCTATTAATTTTAAGTGTTATTACCATTATTGGTGCAGTGGCAGGTAGCCATGGACTATACTTTATTAAATAAAATATATGACAGAAAAACAGAAAATGCTTAATGGACAGCTTTATAATGCTTTGGATAAAACACTATCTGCAGAAAGACGTAGAGCAAGGCTTTTGTTTCAAGAGATTAATAACTTGACAGAAGAGGATAACCATCAACGAAATAAACTATTAAAGGAATTACTCGGTAAAACAGGTAAAAACTTTTGGATAGAACCTCCTTTCTATTGCGATTACGGTTACAATATTGAGTTGGGGAATAAAGTATTTTTTAATTTTAATTGCTGTGTTTTAGATGTGATGCCTGTTAAAATTGGTGATCATACCTTGATTGGTCCGAATGTGCAAATTTATACCGCTACGCATCCTATGGATGTAAAAACAAGAGACAGTATGCTTGAATATGCTAAACCTATTACAATTGGTCAAAGTGTTTGGATTGGAGGCGGTGCCATCATTTGTCCGGGGGTAACCATTGGGAATGGTGTTGTAATTGGTGCAGGTGCAGTGGTTACTAAAGATATACCTGATAATGTGTTTGCTGCAGGTAACCCGGCTAAGGTGATAAAGGCCATAGATAATTAGTGCTTGATTAAGAATGTTTCAGTAAAAAAGATAAAGCCAAATCTGTAATTGCTGATTTTTCATCTTTTGGAGTAGCAATTAAAACGTCACTTGAAAATATATGATCTAACTCTAAGAATGATATTTCAGGATACACATGACTTCTTTTTAGACTATTTGGTACAATAGAAACTCCTAAACCATGTTTGACCAACTGAATGATGGAGTTAATGTTGTTAGACTCATGAACAATATTCGGTGTAAATCCGTGTTGCGAACAAATTTCTATTAAGGTATTGTAGTACGTAGGAGCATAGTCTTTGTTGAAAAAGACAAAAATTTCATCTTTTAAATTTGAAAGACTATTTATATTCTTGAATTTATTTTTGTTGTAGACCAATGAGTAGGAGTCTTTATACCAAAGTCTGGAATTTATTTTTGTAGAAATTAATGGTGCTCTTATAATTGAGAGATCTAGTTTTTTTTGTTCTAATGCTAAAATTTGTTTAGTGGCAGAAACTTCATATAATTTAATTGTTAAGTAAGGGTATTTTTTCGTTAATAGTTGGGTAAGTTTGGTAATCGTGCTTGAAAATGTAGAACTAATATATCCAATCTTATAGATCCCACTTATATTTTCTGAAATCTTTTTTGCCTTTAAGGCTGCCGCCTCTAACTCTTGTAGTTGATTAGTAATTTGATTTTTAAAATATTTTCCGGCCTCAGTTAATGTTACCTTTTTATTACTTCGCTCAAATAACTTTGCGCCAATTTCATTTTCTAACTCCTTTATTTGCCTACTTAAGGGTGGTTGAGAAATGAAAAGTTTTTCAGAAGCTCTGGTAAAATTTAACTCCTCAGCTACAGCTAAAAAATATTTTAAATGTCGTAATTCCATGAATAATACTTTATAGGTATTGTTAATTGACAAATTAAGTCTTTTTAATCTAAAAATATGAACTGTACATTTGAAATGTTTTATAAATAATAAAATATGAACAAGTCAACCGTAAAAGAAATCAAAGAACGTTTCGATAATGATGTAGAGAGATTCTCAAATCTAAATACTGGTCAAATTGCCACTATGGATGCTCAAATTTCTCTTGAGCTTTTGACCGAAGCTTCGAAAAGGATAAATCCAAATGCTCAAAACTTATTAGATATTGGTTGTGGTGCAGGAAATTATAGTTTAAAAATTCTAACCAAAATACCTAATTTAAATTGTACATTGGTAGATTTGAGTCAGCCAATGTTAGATAGGGCGAGAGAAAGAGTATCGGCTAAAACAAAAAAAACTGTAAAAACGATTCAAGGAGATATAAGAAAAGTGAGTTTAAAAGAGAATAGCTTTGACATTATATTGGCTGGAGCTGTTTTACATCATTTACGTGATGATATTGATTGGGAAACAACCTTTAAAAAACTCTACGATTTACTCAAACCACAAGGATGTTTAATGATTTCGGATTTGATAATTCAAGAAATCGATGCGGTAAATAGTTATATATGGGAGTGTTATGGTCAATATTTAGAGGAAATAGGAGGGGAAAGTTACAGAAAAAAAGTTTTAGAGTATGTTGAAAAAGAAGATTCACCAAGGTCAATGACCTATCAATTAGATTTGATGAGAAAAGTGGGATTTAGAAAGGTAGAAATACTACATAAAAAATTTTGTTTTGGAGCTTTTGGAGCCATTAAATGAATTACATCATAAATATTTTCACACTTTTAAACCCTGTTTTTATGTAACAGGGTTTAAAGTAATAGTTTGGAAAATGATTTTAGAAATTAATAGAGCATGATAAACGTATTATTTTAACCATTGATTACGATGATTCACTTGATCTCTAGATGCCTTTTTAGTTATGGTAGTTTGATAGGCTTTGTTACCTTTTAATATAATGGTGGTTGTATTTTCTA
>JAUIJW010000140.1 GCA_030431085.1 Bacteroidia bacterium | reverse complement strand
AAGACTTGATGAGCATACAATCGAAGTTTCTTTTACTTTTCCTAATGTAAAACCTGGTAGTGTTTTAGAGTATCAGTACAACTTAGAGTCTCCTTTCTTTTTCAATTTTAAGGGATGGACATTCCAATCAGAAATCCCTAAAATCTATAGTGAATTTCAGGCTATAATCCCTGGATTTTGGCAATACAATCGTCATTTAAATGGATCTTTAGAGCTGGCCATAAATACGGCTAACATTAAAAAAAAATGCTTTGAAATAAGTGGTGTTCTAGCAGACTGTGAAGATTTAACCTATGCCATGAAAGATATTCCAGCTTATATTGAAGAAGAGTATACCACGGCGAAAGACAATTATATCTCTAAAATAAAATTTGAGTTATCTGAGATAAGATATCCTGATGGTAGAATTAAAAAATATACCAAAACATGGAAAGACACTGATAAAATTTTAAAGTACGATAAAGATATTGGTAAGCAATTACTATCTAAAAATTTTTATAGCAAAATAATACCTGAAAATATATATAACATTGAGGACAAGCTAGAAAAAAGCAAAGCGATTTATAAATTCATTCAATCGTATTTTACATTAAACACAGAGGATGAATACATTTATAGTGGTAATAATGTAAGGGATGCTTTTAAAAATAAAATTGCTAAAGTATCAGAAATCAATCTTGCATTAGTAGGTGCATTACAAAGTGCCGGACTAAATGCTTCAATCATGCTCATCTCTACTCGTGACCATGGTTATCCCACACAATTTCATCCTGTTTTAACAGACTTCAACTATATAGCTAGCTATCTAAAAATTGGAGAACAAAGTTATTTATTAGATGCTACAGACAAATTTTTACCATTCAATATGCTACCTCTAAAAACGCTTAACGGATTAGCCAGGGTTATTGATTTTAATAATGGCAGTTTTTGGCATTCAACTGAACCCCAGGTTAGATCTTATACAAGAACAACTCTCAATTTAAAATTAGATAATGATCAAAACCTTATTGGTTCTTGGAAAGAATATTCGCAAGGTTATCATGCTCATAATAAAAGAACTGAGTTAGTACATCAAAATAAATATCTTAATGAGATTGAAAATGATCTCGATGAGATTGAAATTAAAAATTTAGAAGTTAAAAACTTAAGTAAACTTGAAGATATCTTAGAAGAATCTTATTTAGTGAGCATACGTAAATCTGATAAAATTGGCGATTTAGTTTATTTGAGTCCATTCTTAAACGCACTTGATACCAATCCCTTTCAATTAAAGGAGAGGCAATATCCTGTTGATTTCGGATACAAAATTAATCGCACATATGCCGTTAATATTACACTTCCTAAAAATTACAAAATAGAATCATTGCCTCAAGTTAACAGTTTTAAGCTACCTAATAATGGTGGCAATTATATTGTTGCGATAAAAAATAAAGGTAGTAATATTCAAATTTACACCAAGTTAGCGCTTAACAAAACGAAATATTTGCCAAATGAATATCAAAGTTTAAAAGAATTTTTCAATCAGATTATTAAAACCCAAAATAGTTTAATAATTTTAAAGAAAATTTAAATTTTGCCTCAACCACAAAAGCATAAATCTTGGAGAGACAGACTGCACGAAATTATTTATGAAGCAGACACTCCAGAAGGAAAACTTTTTGACGTAGTATTGCTCATACTAATTATACTGAGCATTATTTTAGTGATGCTTGAAAGTGTAAATGAATACGACCAGAAGTATCATGATTTTTTCAACATCTCTGAGTGGATTATCACAATCTTATTTTCTATTGAGTATATTTTAAGAATTTTAAGTGTTAAAAACCCTAAGAAATATGTTTTTAGTTTTTTTGGGGTTATCGACTTTCTATCAACAGTACCAAAATACCTTTCTCTAATTCTTGGAGGCACTCAAGCCTTGGTAGCGTTAAGGTCATTAAGATTATTAAGAGTTTTTAGAATATTAAAACTTGTAAGATACGTAGGAGAAGCTAACCGATTGGCTTTGGCCCTTAAAAAAAGTAGAATAAAAATTTTAGTATTTATCTCTGCTGTAGTGGTGCTTTGCATTATTATTGGCACCATAATGTACTTGGTAGAAGGCGATGAATCTGGTTTTACTAGTATACCAAGGGGCGTATATTGGGCCATTGTAACTTTAACTACGGTAGGATTTGGAGACATCGCACCTACGACTAATATTGGGCAGTTTTTAGCTAGCTTGGTAATGATATTAGGTTATGGCATTATTGCAATTCCTACAGGTATTGTAACTTCAGAATACACCAAACAAATCAGTACAGGTATCAATACAAAAGCTTGTAAACATTGTTCTGCTGAAAAACACAAGAATAATGCTACCTACTGCTATAATTGTGGTGAAGAACTGCATTAATCATTCATATTACTGCTGAGCTATCTTCTTATGAATAACTTCGCCTGATTCTAGGGTAGTATTAATGATAAGAATTGTGCCTTTTTGTAGATTAGGAAGTGCCACATCAATATCTTTTTGATTAGGGTTTAAGTTGGTTAAAATTCTTCCTAAAATATCATAAACCTTAATATTACTAATGATTTGATTAGAAGCAATATGCAAATTACCTGCGCTGCTAATTGTTAGCAATTCATGACTTAATTTTTGTTTGATATGATTTAGAGATTCTTCATCAACAAATTGCAGGGTAAACCTATCTTGAAAATTACCTGGCTCTTTGACCTTAAACGAATAGTTACTTTTACTAAGCTCATGAGTTACCCCTAACAAATGGTCTGTAATAAAAATTGTTTCACCCTTAAGACTCCCTATTCTTTTAGAAATTCCGATATTGTAATTACCGGGTTGAGTTACTTCTAATCCAATATCTACAGTTTTATACCTTGTAAAAGGCGACAGACCCTGTATGGTAAACTTTTCATTATCGATTTTAGAATAAAATCTTATTGGAAAACTAGATTTATACTTAACACCATCATATCCATTATCATAGCCATCTGTAGCCTCCTCTAAAAAAGCAATTAAAAGATGATCTTCTGTCGTTGAATTTCGAGCAAACAGCCATAATTTATCTATTTCATTCTCATTTGACAGGCTTGGCTTTGCGCTAGACGGTTTATAGAATACGTTATTCTGTAGAGCAACTCTCATTTCATTTTTAAAAACAACTTCTCCAGTTTCGCTACCACTTACCATAAACCCTTGGCTTGAACCAATAATATTCGTTACTTCTGGTATAGAGCCCCCAGTAAGGTTGTAAGATACATAATCAGTTCTATCGAACACACCATTAGAAACTGGTGTATTGTGTGTCCAAAATCTAACAGTAGCATCAATATTATCAATATTCTCTTGTAAGAATAAATCTGCATCTATAGCGGATGGATAAGGATTACCAATCAAGTTCCAATCATCATCTTCAGATCCTGTATAATTAGATACTACTTTTGTGGAAATTACGCCATTATTTGGTTCGCCAGAAAAAATAACTTCGTGCTGTCTGGGGTAGGTTTCGCCAATTTTACCTTCTACGGCATATCCTTTACCTACACTCATTACACCAGATGCATTAAACCAATGTCTATATTCTGTATCTGCATAGGCACTATTAATTTTATCTGATTCTATTTTAAATATTCTATTAGAATTCACACCAATAAATACATCAGAAGTTATAGCATTTTTTATTGGTGCAGACCAATAAGTTATATCATGGTTATTATTAAGTATGGTTGTTTTTTCGATCTTAGAAATCTCACCAACAACCAGCGCATTATCATGCCTCATCAGCAACGACTCTGTATCCCCTATGGTTAAATCTCCATAAACTTCAAGATTCCTATGCACATCAAGTGTGGCCAAACTATTATTATTAAAATTAAGGTGAGCCCCATTCATGACAATTAAATTACAGCTCTCTAATAGTTCATTGCCAGTAGAATTATAGTCACCAGATATCATAACTTCCCTTGTTTGGTCTGGCAAACCGTTATCCCATTGAGTGCCGTTCCAAGTTGTGCCACCCATATTATACGTGCCTTTGGCTATATTTTTTGTGACCTCTGCCAAGGCAACATCATCTACATCTACCGCAATCCAATCATTGATATTAAAATTGATTTGAGCTGATTCGGTTAAACAACTACCTCTATTATAAGACCCATTTCGAGACCATGTACTTCCATGAACACCTATAACATCAACTCTATTTTGATAACAGGTGCCATTGGTTGTCGTTGAAATAACCGCCAATCTTTTCCCGTTAAGGAATTGATTATTGTTATTACCAAAATCACTTCGGGTAAATACTTTTACTTCATTGGGTTGAAGCTCACCAATAGATGCTACCCAGTTACTACCTGGTGATTGTGTTAAATCTCTATTACTACGAAATACTCCTAAATAATAGTCTCCGTCTGCTATTGGCTGACCTGAAATATTTTTAACTTCAATAAAATCATTTTCCCAGCTATCATCAATATGGTATTGGGTCATCATAATCCTATCAGACGCTTCTTGTGATGTACCACTACCACCGAAGTTAAGTTTAAAATTTGAATTAGAATAATTACTTACAATCGTTATAGATTGCAGGTCTTCATTAACATCTTTTGGTTGATAACCAATTTCAAAAGCATAACTTTCATCAGGTGATAAAATTAAAGGTAGCGCAGGTTCATTAGAATTTACAAATTCATTATTTTGAGTTTCATCACTCGTAACCTGCCAATCACTAATAACTAAATCTCTTGTACCAGTATTCTTTACAATAAATTGGTGTTCTGTATATGAGTTGATTGAATTTTCGCCAAATTCTGTACCATTATCAAAGCTCAACTCATTATCATGATCGATATTATCTCCCCCGCTTTGATATACAGTAATCTCTGGCCCTACCCCTACACCTCTAATATTGAATGAGTTATTTGACAAAATATTAGAATATCCGAATAAAAAAATATAACCTGTTGGCTGTACATTTATAATTGCATCTTTTACACCATTACTTGTAGGGGTAAAAGTAATATCAAAAGTAGTTGTTTCATTGGGTGCAAGTTTATAGGTTAAAGGCTCTGTTTTAATAAACTCTGTAGCATTTAAACCTGTAACCTCGATGGCATCGGTTAATGGAATACCAAATATCATGGTACGTAAATCTATATTAGCGTTATGAACATTTTTTACTTGAAAAGTTAAAGTTTTAGTCGTTCCTACTTCAACTTCATCGAAAAAAGTATTGTCTCCTAACTCAGGAAAATTGTCATTTGATGTAGTGACCTCAATTCCATTGCCATAAAAAAGAATATCTTGTGCATCCGCACCAACAAAGGTTAAAAAGGCTATCAATAGTAAAACTATTCTTTTCAAAACAAGGAATTTTATTTTTGTTACTTCCTTGAATAACTCCATTTTTCATTTTTTATTATCTATTTTTGGACAAAATTGTACCCTGAAAAAACGTTTCATTGTAGATTTAAAAATTAACTCTTGAAGGATAAACACCTTATAACTGTTGTAGGACCCACCGCTATTGGTAAAACGAGCCTAAGTATTAGTTTAGCAAAGCATTTTAACTGTGATATTCTTTCATGCGATTCTCGTCAGTTTTTTAAAGAAATGGAGATTGGTACGGCTGTACCCAGTAAGACCGAACTTCTGGCTGCCAAACACCACTTCATTCAAAATAAATCTATTTTCGAGTCCTATAGTGTAGGTGATTTTGAGAAAGAGGCGTTATACTTACTTGACCAACTATATCTAGATCGTAATGTGGCCGTGATGGTGGGTGGAAGCGGACTATATGTTGACGCTGTAATTAATGGACTTGATGATTTTCCAAAAGTTGCCCCATCTATTCGCGAAGAGCTAAAACTAGAATTAGAACAAAAGGGCATTGAGGCTTTGCAACATCAATTGGCACATTTAGACCGTATTACCTTCCATAAAATAGATATTGATAATCCGCAAAGAATTATCAGAGCTTTAGAGATTTGTATTGGCACAGGGCAACCCTACTCATCTTTTCTCAATGTTTCTTCAAAACAAAGAAATTTTAAACCAATATTGATTGGGCTTGAAGCCGAAAGAGCAACAATTTATGATCGTATTAATCAACGGGTTGATCTTATGATTGAAGAAGGATTAGTCTCAGCGGCAGAAGTCTGCGCTAAGCTAGAAGCGCTTTCAATAATATTATCTTCTAAAAGAGAGCCTTCTTCGTGCGAAGCACCGCAA
>JAUIJW010000139.1 GCA_030431085.1 Bacteroidia bacterium | reverse complement strand
GCCATGTACTTTTTAGTATCACCTCCATCTAGACGAATAGCTTCTAGCATTTCTAACACTGCTTGATTAGCCCCTCCATGTAGCGGCCCCCAAAGCGCTGAGATACCTGCAGAAATTGATACAAACAACCCAGCGTGAGAAGATCCTACCATTCTTACTGTAGACGTAGAACAATTTTGTTCATGATCTGCGTGTAAAATCAATAATTTATCTAAAGCATCTTTTACTATAGGATTGATTTTGTATTTTTCATTAGGCTTCTTAAACATCATTTTCATAAGGTTCTCTACATAACCTAATGAGCTGTTACCATAATCTAATGGTAAACCTTGTTTTTTACGCATACACCAAGCCACCAATACTGGAAATTTACCCAATAAATTTACAATGGCACGATACATATCTTTTTCAGATTCTACATTTACTGATGAAGGACTAAACGCTGTTAATCCACTAGTTAAAGACGACAATACGCCCATAGGATGCGCTGCCTTAGGAAAAGAGTCTAAAATCTTCTTAACATCTTCGTCTACAACAGATTTATCTTTAATGTCGCTATGAAACTTATCTAATTGTTCTTGAGTAGGCAACTCACCAAATATTAAAAGATAAGCTACTTCGAGAAAGTCAGCTTTTTCAGCCAATTCTTCTATAGAATATCCTCTATATCTCAAGATACCTTTTTCTCCATCTAAAAATGTGATGGCACTTTCACAAGAACCTGTATTTTTATAACCTGGATCTATTGTAATAACACCATCGGTAACAGATCTAAGCGCTTTAATATCTATTGCAATTTCATCTTCTGTGCCCTTAATAAACGGAAATTCATATACTTTTCCATCGATTTCTAGTTTCGCTACTTCAGTCATTTATTTATAATCTATTTTTATTTTATGTATAATTATTTGAGAGTCCACGAATTTACGAAATAACCTTTAATTTATTAAGTAATTTTGATAGATCTTTTATAAAAAAAGTCGGGTAAATCCCGACTTTTTTTATAAATATTTTGTTTTAAATTATTTTACTTTAAAAGCATTAAATTGTGGGTAGTATCCAATTGTATTTAAATCTTCTTCTATTCTTAGTAATTGGTTATATTTTGCCATACGATCACTTCTAGACGCAGATCCTGTTTTAATTTGACCTGTATTTAACGCTACTGCTAAATCTGCAATAGTATTGTCTTCAGTTTCTCCTGAACGATGAGACATTACAGAAGTATAACCAGCATTGTGGGCCATATTTACAGCGGCGATAGTTTCTGTTAATGTACCTATTTGGTTTACTTTTATTAAAATAGAATTGGCAATATTATTTTCGATACCACGAGACAATCTTTCTACGTTTGTTACAAATAAATCATCTCCTACCAATTGTACCTTATCTCCTATTTTTTCGGTTAGGTATTTCCAACCATCCCAATCATTTTCATCCATACCGTCCTCTATAGAGATAATAGGGTACTTTGCCGCTAATTGAGCTAAATAATCTGCTTGCTCTTCACTTGTTCTTATGGCCCCACCTTCACCCTCAAACTTGGCATAATTATATTTACCATTTTCATAAAATTCTGCAGAAGCACAGTCTAATGCCAACATTATCTCTTCTCCAGCTTTATAACCAGCCTTATCAATGGCCTGTAAAATGGTATCTAGAGCATCTTCTGTACCTTCAAAAGTTGGTGCAAAACCACCTTCATCTCCAACCGCTGTACTTAAATTTCTATCGTGTAGCAATTTTTTTAGGTGATGAAAAATCTCAGTTCCCATTTGCAATGCTTTAGAGAAGCTATCTGCTTTAACTGGCATTACCATAAATTCTTGAAAAGCTATAGGGGCATCACTATGCGACCCTCCATTAACAATATTCATCATTGGCACTGGCAGTGTGTTAGCACTTACGCCACCAACATACCTATATAACGGCACATTCAATTCTGCAGCAGCAGCTTTAGCAACGGCCAAAGACACACCAAGTATGGCATTGGCTCCAAGATTAGATTTATTTGGTGTACCATCTAAATCAATCATTAATTGATCTATTGCGTTTTGTTCAAAAACAGAAACTCCTAATAGCTCTTTGGCGATGGTATCATTTACATTTTCAACAGCCTTTAATACCCCTTTACCCATATAGCTATTACCACCATCTCTTAATTCAACAGCTTCGTGTTCTCCAGTTGATGCTCCAGACGGCACGGCCGCTCTACCTATAAAACCATTTTCTGTGGTTACATCTACTTCAACGGTTGGATTCCCTCTAGAATCAAAAATTTGTCTTGCGTGAACATCAATAATAATACTCATATTTTTCTTTTTTAAGAAGTTACTTTTTTAATGGTGGCAAAGATATTAATTTTACTACCATTTTTTAAACAAACAAGATGCTTTCTTAACATCTTGTTTAAGAATTAACATATATGTTAAGTTATTTTAATACTTATACAGTTTTAAGCTTCATATTATCAATAAATTGATCGAATAAGTAAGATGAATCGTGTGGGCCTGGACTTGCTTCTGGGTGATATTGCACAGAAAAGCAATTTTTATTTTTAATGTGCATACCTGCCAAAGTATTATCGTTGAGATGTTGATGTGTCATTTCAAAATCAGGATGATTATCTACATCTTCTTTAGCCACTACAAAACCATGGTTTTGTGAGGTGATTTCACCTTTACCTGTAATTAAATTTTTAACAGGATGATTAATCCCTCTGTGCCCGTTAAACATTTTATAGGTTTTAATACCGTTTGCCAGTGCAATGACTTGGTGACCTAAGCAAATACCAAATAATGGTAAATCTCGTTTGATAATTTCATTGGCTACATCTTGGGCACCTTTTAGTGGTGTAGGATCACCTGGGCCGTTCGACAGAAAATAACCATCTGGATTAAAAGCTTCTAAATCCTCGAAAGAGCTATTAAAAGGAAACACTTTAACGAAACAATCTCTTTGAACGAAGTTATTAATGATATTCCTCTTTATTCCTAAATCTAAAGCCGCAATTCTATACGTTGCATTTTCATTACCAACAGTATAGGCTTCTGTAGTAGATACTTTTGAAGCCAATTCTAATCCTTCCATTGAAGGTATTTTATCTAGTTCTTTCTGTAATTTCTGCAAATCTGTTTCTGTAGAAATCACAGCATTCATAGCTCCTTTATCTCTTATATAACGAACTAAAGCACGAGTATCAATATCAGATATAGCCACGAAATTTTGCTTGGAAAAATAGGTTAGTAAAGACTCATCTGCATCTACCCTAGAATAATCATAACTAAAATTTTTGCACACTAAACCTGAAATTTTAATGCCATCTGATTCCTCTTCTTTCTGATTGGTACCATAGTTACCAATATGTGCATTGGTGGTTACCATAATTTGTCCAAAATATGAAGGGTCTGTAAAAATTTCTTGATACCCGGTTGTACCGGTATTAAAACAAATTTCTCCAACTGCCGTTCCCTCTATTCCAATAGATTTTCCTTTAAAAATTGTGCCGTCTTTTAATAATAAAATGGCTTCTTTTTTTGATTGGTATTTCATTGCGCTATATTTTTATTAGGTATAAAAAAAGGATAAACTATTTTATAGCTTATCCTTTTAAAATTTAACAAGTTGTAAAACACATATTTATGCTTCGTCTTTTGTTTCGTTTTCTTCGCTTTTCGTTTCTTCTGCTTTTGGAGCAGCTTCTTCTTTGGCTTGAGCCTCAACTTTTGTGGTAGACTTTTTACCTCTTCTTCTTGTTGCTTTTTTCGCTTTTTTACCTTTAGGATTGTAGATTTCGTTATAATCTACCAATTCAATCATAGCCATATCAGCATTATCTCCTTGACGATTACCTAGTTTAATAATTCTTACATATCCTCCTGGTCTATCTGCTACTTTTACAGAAATATCTCTAAATAATTCTGAAACTGCATGCTTATTTCTTAAGCTACTAAAAACGATTCTTCTATTGTGAGTAGTATCATTCTTAGATTTCGTAATCAAAGGTTCTACATATTGACGTAGTGCCTTCGCCTTTGCTACAGTAGTATTAATACGCTTGTGCTCAATTAATGAACAAGCCATATTGGCTAACATCGACTTTCTGTGCGCTGTTTTTCTACTTAAGTGATTTATTTTTTTTCCGTGTCTCATCTTTCAACTGACTATTTTGATCTTGCTATAATAACAACAGCAAAATTACTCTTTATCTAATTTATATTTTGTTAAATCCATCCCAAAGGTTAACCCTTTGTTGTTTACCAATTCATCTAACTCTGTCAATGATTTTTTACCAAAGTTTCTAAACTTCATCAAATCACTTTTGTTAAATGACACCAAGTCTCCCAAAGTATCAACCTCTGCAGCTTTTAAACAATTAAGCGCTCTTACAGAAAGATCCATATCAATCAATCTAGTTTTAAGTAATTGACGCATATGTAATGATTCTTCATCATAAGAATCTGTTTTTGCTATCTCATCCGCTTCTAGCGTTATTCTCTCATCAGAGAACAACATAAAATGGTGTATCAATATTTTAGCCGCTTCTGTTAATGCATCTTGCGGTGTAATTGAACCATCTGTTACGATATCAAAAACAAGCTTTTCATAATCTGTTTTCTGTTCTACACGAAAGTTTTCTACCGCATATTTTACATTTTTGATAGGCGTGTAAATAGAATCTGTAAAGATCGTGCCTAATGGAGCAGATACCTTTTTATTTTCTTCTGCCAACACAAAACCTCTACCTTTTTCAATAGTGATTTCCATATCTAATTTTACAGAAGACTCCATGTTACAAATAATCAACTCTGGATTTAATACTTGAAAACCAGAAATAAAATTTTGTAAATCACCGGCAGTTAATTGTTCTTGTCCTTTTACAGAAATTACAACAGTTTCGTTATCCGTTTCCTCAATTTGTTGTTTAAAACGTACTTGTTTTAAATTTAGAATGATTTCGGTAACATCTTCAACAACACCTTTGATAGTAGAAAACTCATGTTCTACACCTTCGATTCTTAAAGACGTTATTGCATATCCTTCTAATGAAGATAACAGAACTCTTCTTAAAGCGTTACCAACGGTTAAACCGTAACCTTGTTCTAATGGTTTAAACTCAAATCTACCTTCAAAATCAGTAGATTCAATCATTAACACTTTGTCTGGTTTCTGAAAATTTAATATTGCCATAAGTATGATTCTTCTTTAAAAATTATTTAGAGTATAACTCAACTATAAATTGTTCGTTAATGTTTTCTGGAATTTGAATTCTCTCTGGAACAGATACAAATCTTCCTTCTAATACCTCAGAATTCCAAGATAACCACTCATAAACATTTGATTTGGCCGCTAAAGCGTTTTCTATGGCTTGTAAAGATTTAGATTTTTCTCTAACACCCACTACATCACCTGCTTTTAGTGAATAAGATGGAATGTTTACAATTTCACCATTAACTGTAATATGTCTGTGAGATACTAATTGACGTGCTCCTCTTCTAGAAGTAGAGATACCTAAACGGTACACAACGTTATCTAATCTAGATTCACACAACTGTAATAATACTTCACCAGTAATACCTTTGCTTCTTTGCGCTCTTTCGAATAAATTACGGAATTGACGCTCTAAAATACCATAGGTATATTTTGCTTTTTGCTTTTCTTTTAATTGCAAAGCATATTCAGATTGTTTCCCTCTTCTTCTAGCATTACCATGCTGTCCTGGAGGATAATTTCTTTTTTCTAATGCTTTGTCATCGCCAAAGATTGGTTCACCAAACTTACGCGCGATTTTAGTTTTTGGTCCTGTATATCTTGCCATTTCTTATTGTTTAAGGGATTATGAATTAAGGCATTCCTTCGATAATCTAAATCCTTAGTGTTAAAATATTAATTAATTATACTCTTCTTCTTTTTGGTGGTCTACAACCATTGTGAGGGATTGGTGTTACATCAATAATTTCAGTAACTTCAATACCGTTGTTATGTAAAGTTCTAATAGCAGATTCTCTACCATTACCTGGTCCTTTAACATAAACTTTTACTTTACGCAAACCTGCTTCATGTGCTACTTTAGCACAATCTTCAGCTGCAGTTTGAGCTGCATAAGGTGTGTTCTTTTTAGAACCTCTAAACCCTTGCTTACCTGCACTAGACCATGATATTACATCACCTTTTTTGTTAGTTAAAGAGATGATAATATTATTGAATGAAGCTGTAATATGCGCTTCACCAATCGCATCTACAATTACTTTGCGTTTTTTTGTTGCTTTACTTGACTTTGCCATGTTATT
>JAUIJW010000138.1 GCA_030431085.1 Bacteroidia bacterium | reverse complement strand
CTTTACTTTTTTAACGGTATTTTCAGGATTCAAATGTTCGCTACGTTCTACTTTTTGATGTATTTCATGTGTGCTTTTATAGAGGAGAAATAATCCACCAATGAGCAATACCAAACTTTGCCCAGAGACACCTGCTTTTAACCAACCCCAATCAACATGAAATAATGGGTCTTTCATGGCAATGAGATATGAAACCCCCAGTAGTAAAAGAATTCTAAACACCATGGCTAAAAGTAAGCCAATGTTTGTGGCCTTTTTAACTTGATGTGCAGGTAATTTTCCGGCTGTTATTGAAATAAAGATAATATTATCAATGCCTAGTACAATCTCTAAAAAAGTTAAAGTTAATAAGGCTACCCATGTATCTAAATGTGTAAAAATTTCTAACATATTCTAATATTAATTTATTCTATATGCTGTGCCCTTTTGAATAAATTTAGAGCCTTTAAAATTAGCCTTAAAATGGTATGAGCTATCTTTAACTTTACTAATTTTTACATAAAAAGGCGTACTATCTAGTAAAGTTTTTGGATTTTTCTTTTTTAGGATGTACTCAAAATTGTTTTCCCAAAATATATAAAATGTATCTTTTTTTTGGTTGTATATTTCTATTTGCAAAGAATCATTTCTTACCGCAATAGAGGTAGCTTCTTTATCTTCTAAAACGGTTTTAAATGTACCGGTTTTAAACCTGTTAACTGGCGGGGTACCCTGTGTATTACAGGATGCCAGCAATATAAAGCAACAAATAAATAGAACAAAAAAACGTGCCATGTTTAACTATATTCCGGTATAATTACTCGGAGTTATATTTTTTAATTCATGCTTAATGTCATTGCTAACATCTAAAGTGTCGATAAAATCTGCAATAGAATTTTGATCGATTTTAGCATTAGTCCTTGTTAATCCTTTTAAAGCTTCGTAAGGATTAGGATAGGCTTCTCTTCTTAATATGGTTTGAATGGCCTCTGCAACAACGGCCCAATTTTGTTCTAAGTCTTGAGCAATAGCTTCTTCATTAAGCAGTAGTTTGTTAAGGCCTTTTAACGTGGCTCCAAATCCAATCATAGTATGAGCAAATGGCACCCCTATATTACGTAATACTGTTGAATCTGTTAAATCTCTCTGCAGTCTAGAAATAGGCAGTTTAGCAGATAAGTGCTCTAGAATAGCATTGGCAATTCCTAAATTACCCTCAGAATTTTCAAAGTCTATTGGGTTTACTTTATGTGGCATAGCCGATGAACCTACTTCGCCTTTTTTAATTTTTTGCTTGAAATAATTCATGGAAATATATTGCCAAACATCTTTGTCTAAATCCATAATTATCGTGTTAATGCGTTTTTGAGCATCAAAAAAAGCAGCTAAATAGTCGTAATGTTCTATTTGGGTGGTTGGAAAAGAATGGGTTAAACCTAATCTATTTTCAACAAAGTTTTTACCAAATTCTTTCCAGTCTTGTTGAGGATAAGCTACTTTATGAGCGTTGAAGTTGCCGGTTGCGCCACCAAACTTTGCTGCAAATGGTATTTGCTTTAGGTGGGCAAATTGCTGGGTAATACGCTCAATAAAAACAAAAAATTCTTTACCTAACCTGGTTGGAGATGCAGGTTGTCCATGGGTTTTAGCCAGCATTGGTATGCTAGCCCAAGCCTTAGACAGCTCAATCAATTTATCTAATAATGATTCTAATTCTGGTTGATATACGTCTGTAAAAGCATCTTTTAATGATAGTGGAATTGCTGTATTATTAATGTCTTGTGAAGTTAGACCGAAATGAATAAACTCTTTGTATTTCTGTAGTTTGAGCTGGTCGAATTTTTCTTTAATAAAATATTCTACCGCTTTAACATCATGATTAGTAATGTTCTCAATATTTTTTATTTGCTGAGCATCCTTTTCGTCGAAGTTTTTATAAATGGCTCTAAGATCATTAAATAAATCAGGATTAAAATCCGATAATTGAGGTAATGGTAACTCACACAATGCAATGAAGTACTCTATTTCAACCAAAACACGATACTTGATCAGTGCTTCCTCAGAAAAATAAGGAGCTAAATTGGCTACTTTATTACGGTATCTACCATCAATTGGACTTATGGCATTAAGACTATTGAGAATCATAGGTGTATTTTTACAATAAGCTGCAAAATTACATTTTTTCTTCAAAATGAAGGCTTAAAATAAAGTGTAATTCTGGTGTAACATGATTAATATCAGGATGAGCCATTTTGGATTTTGTACTTTTGTCGCAGATTTAAAATTTATGGTCTTAGAGCTATTAAATTTTGACATATATTTCAGTTAAATTGTAAATAAATGAAAGTTTTAGTAATAAATTCGGGAAGCTCATCTATAAAATTTCAATTGTTTGAAATGCCTCAAAAAGAAGTTTTATGCTCTGGGTTGGTAGAGAAATTGGGTTTAGATACTTCGGTGTTGCATTTTAATAGTGCTAACCATAAAATTGATAAAGAACTTAGCTTAAAAGATCATCATGCTGGCTTAAAGGAAATTGTAGAATTACTGTTAGATCAAAAGGTTGGTGTTATTAGTAAAGCTGATGATATTACTTTAGTTGGGCACAGAGTTGTGCATGGAGGCAGTACATTTTCTAATACGACAATCATTAATGAAGATGTGAAATCTAAAATTAAAGATTTATTTGATATAGCTCCATTGCACAATCCACCTAATTATGTTGGTATTGAGGTGGCAGAGCTATTGTTTCCTAAGGCAGTTCAGGTAGCTATTTTTGATACGGCCTTTCACCAAACCATTCCCGAGAAGGCATATACCTATGCTATTCCTACAGCATTGAGTGAAAAGCATAAAATTAGAATGTATGGCTTTCATGGTACCAGTCATAAATACGTTACCCAACAAGCTCAACATTATTTAAAGAATAAAAATTCAAAAATAATTACTGTTCATTTGGGTAATGGATGCAGTATTACAGCAGTAAATCAAGGGCAAAGTGTAGACCACTCATTGGGGTTCGGACCTGTTAATGGTCTCGTGATGGGAACTCGAAGTGGTGATATCGACCAATCTATTATATTCTATTTAATACATCATTTAGAATATTCACCTCAAGAGGTTAATGATTTGCTTCAGAAAAAAAGTGGAATGCTCGGTTTAACCGGATATAGTGATTTGCGTGATATTGAAACTAATGCAGCCCAAGGAGATAGAGCTTGTCAATTGGCATTAGAGATTAATGCCTATAGGATAAAAAAATACATAGGCGCTTATGTTGCTGCAATGAATGGCATTGATGCTATAGTTTTTACGGCAGGTATAGGTGAAAATTCTGAAACGATGAGAGCATTGGTGTGTAGTGAATTAGATTTTTTCGGTGTATCTTTGGATAAAGACAAGAATAAAGAAAGAAGTAAAAGTATTAGAGAGATTAATACGAAGGACTCTAGAGTTAAAGTTTTGGTTATCCCAACCAATGAAGAGATTGAAATTGCGAGCCAAGCTTATGATTTGATATCACCTAATAAACATGATTAACAAAGAAGAATATTCACCATTTTATCAGACTTATATTGATAAAGCCAATTTAAACGAAGCCATTGTTTGGAATTTAGAAACATCGTTAAAGCGCTGTAATAACCTTTTGCAAAAGGTAACGGCTGAAAAAGAATTGTTTCAGTATGAGGAGAATAAATGGACAATTAGAGAAATTGTCATGCATTTAATAGATGCAGAAATGGTTTTTAATTACAGAGCATTAAGGTTTTCGAGAAATGATCAAACCGATTTGGCAGGGTTTAATGAAAACGATTATGTTGAAAGCTCTAATGCCAACGATTATGCCTTGACATTTTTAAACCAGAGTTTGATTGATTTACGCCAGCATACTATAAAATTTTATAGAAGTTTAAATCAAAATATGCTTTTAAAAGGGGGTACAGCGAATTCAAATTTTATGAGCGTAAGAGCGTTGGGATATGTTACCGCTGGGCATTTATTACATCATTTGGAGGTGATTGAAAAAAGATATTTATAATAATTGGGGAAACTTTTTCGTTATTAATATCAAATTGCTAAAAAAATGAAAAAGAAAACCCAAGGAAAGTTCTCAAATATGAGAGCTTCAGATTCAAGTCCGTCATTTTATGATTCGGAAGAATTTTTAATGATGGAGCGAGAGTATGAAAAGTATGTTTTAAGAATTAAAAATTTAAGTAGAGGAGTTTAATAGCTCCTCTACTTAAATTATATAGATTAATCTTATAATTCTTTGATTTTGATATCCTTAAAAGAAACCTGATTACCGTGGTCTTGCAAAGCAATTTTACCGGTTTGATTAACCCCAAAATGCTCCCAATTTTTAAACTTTGATTGGTGTACCAGATTTTCCCATTCTTCACCATGAACAGGAAACTCTACAATTAGCACTTTGTTTAACCAAACTTGGCCAGTATTACTTTTATGATCTATTTTTATCACGCAGGTGTTCCATTCACCAACAGGTTTAACTGTTTTTTGTCGAGGTGCAATCATATCGTAAAGAGATCCTGCACGATGTGTTTCTTTTTTGCCATCAGGATGCTTATCATCATCTAGAATTTGTATTTCAGGCCCTGTAAGATAGGGTACAGCAAACTTTTCATTTTCTTGAACTCCCCAAAAAATACCACTATTTCCTCCTTCAGATATTTTCCATTTTAAAGATAGAATAAAGTTAGTAAACTCTTGGTCTGAAGCAATATCATTTGCCCCGTGTTCTCTATTAGGGGTTGGAGTAAAAACCATAGCCCCATCCTTAATGGTCCATTCTGCAGGTACACTGTCTTTCAGATAACCATGCCAACCATCGAAAGATTTACCATCAAAGAGGGTAGTCCAACTTTGATCCGGAACAGGCATACTTTCTAAAGTTTTAGTTTTTATTTCCATATCTACTTTGTCCTCTTGATGCATTTGTTTTAACACGAACTTAGTTCCAAAAAAACCAATGGCAAAAACAATAATAAGGATGATTATTTTTTTAATACTCAGCATATTACTTAATTTAACTCTCTAACCCAAATATTTCTATAACTAACGCCACTTCCATGATCTTGTAATTCGATGGCATCTTTACCATGAGCAATATTTTTTGGTGGCCCGATATATTCTGTAGTTCCTTTTATTTCATAATGATCTTGCACTAAAATGCCATTATGAAGAACAGTAATGGTTGCAGGTTTTAATTTTTTACCATTAGAATCAAATTCAGGAGCGCGGTAAATAATATCATAAGCGTTCCATTCACCGGTCTCTACAGAGGCTTTGGCTAATGGTACAGATTGTTTGTATATTGATCCTACTTGACCATTAACATAAGTATCATTATTGTTATTGTCTAACACCTGAACCTCATATTTTCTTTGTAGAAAAATACCGCTATTGCCTCTATTTTGGCCGTCGCCTTTAATTTTTTTTGGTGAACGCCATTCTATATGAAGTTGGACATCACCAAACTTTTGTTGAGTCATAATGTTACCACTACCTGGTTTTACTGTAAAACTACCATCTTTATTGATTTTCCATGGTGCCGGTTTGTTATCCTTAGTGCTAACCCAAGCGTCTAAATTCTTACCATCAAACAACACTACGGCATCAGAAGGAGCTTGGTGCTCTTTTGCAGGTTTTACAACAGGTGGCACAGGTTGATATATTTCTGTGTCTTGAGGTTTGGCCGGAGCCTTACCTTGTGCTAATGCCAAAAATGGCACTAGCAATGTTAAGATAATTAGATGTGTTTTGACCATAATTAGATTCCTAATATTTTATTGAGAGTTTTTTTGTCAATTTCAGCGCCAGCAAAATCATCAAATCTTTTTTGAGTAGCCTCGATAATATGACTTTTGATAAATGAAGCACCTTCTCGAGCCCCTTGTTCTGGCGACTTGATACAGCATTCCCATTCCATAACAGCCCAAACATCACAGCCGTATTGGGTAAGCTTAGAGAAAATAGTTTTAAAATCAATTTGACCATCTCCTGGTGATCTGTATCGACCAGCTCTATCTGCCCAATCGCCATATCCTCCAAAAGTACCACTTTTTCCTGTAGGATTAAATTCTGCATCTTTTACATGAAACATCTTAATTCTATCATGATAAAAATCAATATATTGAATGTAATCTAGCTGTTGTAACACAAAATGGCTAGGGTCGTATAGTATATTAACCCTTTTATGATTGTTAGTAGCTTTTAAAAAGCGTTCGAAGGTAACGCCATCGTGTAAATCTTCGCCAGGGTGAACTTCGTAGCAAACATCTACACCTTTATCTTCAAATTCATTTAAGATCGGTAACCATCGATTGGCAAGTTCCTCGAATCCTTG
>JAUIJW010000137.1 GCA_030431085.1 Bacteroidia bacterium | reverse complement strand
CCACATCGTGATAAGAACCATCTAATAAGGTAACTTTCATCGCATCAACCTCATAACCTGCTAAAGGACCATTTTTCATTGCCATTTTAAACCCTTTCTCAACAGACGGTACAAATTCTTTTGGAATATTACCACCTTTAATTTCAGAAACAAATTCTAAACCTTGTTTTCCTTCTTCAGCTGGCTCTAATCTAAATACTATATCAGCAAACTTACCACGACCACCAGATTGTTTTTTGTAAACCTCTCTATGTTCCGCAACTTTAGTAATTGCTTCTTTGTACTCAACCTGTGGTTGCCCTTGATTTACTTCAACTTTAAATTCACGCTTTAAACGATCTACTAAAATCTCTAAGTGCAACTCACCCATACCAGAAATGATGGTTTGCCCTGAAGCCTCATCTGTTCTTACAGTAAATGTTGGATCTTCTTCTGCCAATTTAGACAAAGCTATCCCCAATTTATCAACATCAGCCTTAGTTTTAGGCTCTACTGCTAAACCAATTACTGGATCTGGGAAATCCATACTTTCTAAAACGATAGGTGCTTTTTCATCTGATAAAGTATCTCCCGTTTTAATATCTTTAAATCCAACAGCCGCTCCAATATCACCAGCTTCAATATAATCGATAGCTAACTGCTTGTTAGAGTGCATTTGATATATTCTCGAAATTCTTTCTTTTTTACCTGAACGGTTATTTAAGATATACGACCCTGCATCTAAACGACCAGAATAAGTTCTAAAAAATGCCAAACGACCTACAAAAGGATCTGTAGCAATTTTAAATGCTAAAGCAGAGAACGGTTCTTTTACTGATGGCTTTCTAGAAATTGACTCATCAGTATCTGGATTAGTTCCTTCTATGGCATCTTTATCTACCGGTGAAGGTAAATAACGACAAACTGCATCTAATAAAAACTGAACACCTTTATTTTTAAATGAAGATCCACAAATCATCGGAATAATAGACATATCCATTACCGCAGCTCTTAACGCCGCATGAACTTCTTCTTCTGTAATAGACTCCTCATCTTCCATAAATTTCTCTAGAAGATTCTCATCGTAAGCTGCTACCTCTTCAATTAATTTAGCTCTTAACTCTGCTGCTTCATCTTTTAAATCTTCAGGAATGTCAATCACATCAAAAGTAGCGCCTTGAGTTTCATCATGCCAAACAATAGCTCTATTTTTCACCAAATCAACAATACCTCTAAAGTCTGCTTCATCGCCAATTGGCAATACAATAGGTACCGCATTAGAACCTAACATATCTTTTACTTGCTGAGATACAGCTAAGAAGTTTGATCCTTGACGGTCCATTTTATTAACAAACCCAATTCTTGGCACTTTATAGTTGTCTGCTAACCTCCAGTTAGTTTCAGATTGAGGCTCAACACCATCAACCGCACTAAACAAGAACACTAAACCATCTAACACACGTAGCGAACGGTTTACTTCTACTGTAAAGTCAACGTGACCAGGAGTATCAATAATATTAAAATGATAACCTTTTGCATCTGCAGTTGGTTTACCATTTTCTGTTGGGAAGTTCCATGTACAGGTAGTCGCTGCAGAAGTAATAGTAATACCTCTTTCTGCTTCTTGCTCCATCCAGTCCATAGTAGAAGCACCATCGTGCACCTCACCAATCTTATGTGTCTTACCTGTATAAAATAAGATACGTTCTGTTGTTGTAGTTTTTCCAGCATCAATATGTGCTGCAATACCTATATTTCTTGTATATTTTAAATCTCTAGCCATGGTTATTAAAATCTAAAGTGAGAGAATGCTTTATTTGCATCAGCCATTTTATGAACATCAACTCTTTTCTTAACGGCAGCTCCTTCTTCTTTTACAGCAGCAAGAATTTCACCAGCTAATCTTTGAGCCATTGATTTCTCGTTACGCTTACGCGCAAATAAGATCAACCATTTAATAGCCATTGATATTTTTCTATCTGCTCTAATTGGCATAGGGATCTGAAATGTTGCCCCACCCACTCTTCTACTTCTTACTTCCACATGCGGCATAACGTTAGACAACGCATCTTTCCATAGCTCTAAAGCAGTTTTTTCTTCGTCTTGTTTTTTTTCTTCTACGATATCTAAAGCATCATAAAAAACTTTAAATGCTACAGATTTTTTACCGTCTAACATCAGATTGTTTACAAATCTTGTCACTAACTGATCGTTAAATTTTGGATCTGGTAAAAGAATTCTTTTTTTGGATACTCTTTTTCTCATTGTTCTTTACTTAAGCTTAAAAAATTATTTTTTAGGACGTTTTGTACCGTACTTAGAACGGCGTTGTGTTCGTCCCTCCACACCTGCTGTATCTAAAGCACCACGAACAATGTGATATCTTACACCAGGTAAATCTTTTACTCTTCCACCTCTAACCAATACTATCGAGTGTTCTTGTAAATTATGACCTTCACCAGGGATGTAAGCATTTACCTCATTTCCATTCGTTAACCTCACCCTTGCAACTTTACGCATCGCAGAGTTTGGTTTCTTTGGAGTAGTAGTATAAACACGCGTACAAACACCTCGTCGTTGTGGACATGAATTCAAAGCAGCCGATTTGTTCTTCTTGGTTGTTTGGGTTCTTCCTTTACGTACTAATTGTTGAATAGTTGGCATACTATTATTTAATTAAATTATTTTGTTTATAATCTCTATTTTTAAGAGTTTGCAAATGTATAACTTTTTTCTTGTTATTCAAACTATAATTCGTTGATTTTTTAGCAATTAATTTTCTATAAATCAAATAGTTTTTAATTGGTCATTGACTAACTCCTCATTTCGACCATCTCCATCTCTGCAAATCCATTAGAAAAACAAAAATGACTATGTGCCACCAGCAACTCAAAATCCTTACAGATTACATATAAAAAATTATCTTTACGCCACAGAAATATAATGCTATTGAAAACCTACTTTATACCATATATATATATACTACTATTTATTTTTTCAAGCCATGTTACGATAGCTCAACAAAAAACACTCTATATTACTACTAAAAGAGATCAAACATTTAAGCCAGAACAATCATTTCCTTATCAAACTGTCAAAACAACTGACTCCTTAGTAAGACACTTTATTGACTCCATCTCTACAGGATTGCAAAAAGAAGGGTATGTGCACCTCTCCTCTACATTACTAACACCCAATGACTCCAGCTATATTGCTGAATTTGAACTAGGTCAAAAAATCAACTTTATCAAAATTTATCATTCTAGCACTTTAGATCAATTTAATATTCATGACATTAAAGAAGCCTCCGTTATAAGCGACACCAGCTTTACCATCCCTTATTCTCGTATCGAATCTACATTAACCAGTATTACCCAGAAACTTGAATCACTTGGACAGACTTTTGCAGAACTAAGTTTATCTAATATTAAGTTTTATAAAGATTTTGCCGAAGCCAGATTAAACATACAGAAATCTTCACCAAGGCATATTGACAAAATCATTATTAAGGGTTATGAAAAATTTCCGAAAAGCTACCTCCGCTATTTTTTAGATTTAAAAGAAGGTGCCATTTTTAATGCCACAAAAATTAAACAAGCATCGAAAAGTATAAATCAACTCGATTTCGTAAAAGAGTTAAAACCACCAGAAATACTTTTTAGAGCAGACAGCACCGTCATATATCTATATCTCGCAAAACAAAAATCGAACACCTTCGACGGTATTATCGGCTTTAACTCTAAAGAAAATGAATCTGGATTAGCTTTTAACGGATATCTTGATCTTGAACTCAACAACATCTTTAATAATGGAGAAGCGATTAAAGTGTTTTGGAAAAACAACGGCAACGAAAGTCAACGTTTAAAAATAGCTGCGCACACCCCTTATATTTTTAATAGTCCATTTATTATAGATTTAAACTTTGAGATTTTTAGACAAGATACCACTTTTAGAACCAATACCTTAAATCTAAATTTAGGTTACAACATCAACAAAACTCAAACTGTTTACGCCAGTTACGAATCAGATCATTCAAATACCCTTGATGATACCAATACTTCCCTGAATATTGAATCGTACAAAAAACAGCTGTTTGGCTTGCAATACAACTTTCAAAACAAGAGTGATGACCACCTTTTTTATAACAAAACCTTTTTAAAAACATCCTTTTTAATCGGACATAGAAAAAATAATTCTATTACAAATCAGCAGTTTAAAGCTCAATTAACAGTAAATCATATATTTAAAGTAAATGTTAAAAACTTCATTTTTATTCAAAACCAATCTGGTTGGCTAAAATCAGACAACTATCTCGTTAATGAATTATTTAGAATAGGTGGCGTGTACAACCTGAGAGGGTTTAACGAAGAGAGTATTTATACCAATTTATTTACGGTATTTAATCTAGAATATCGGTATAAACCAAATCTACAAAGCTACTTCTATAGTATAACGGACATGGCATACACAGAAAATCAAGCCTCTAATTTAAATCATAACTTCTTAAGCCTTGGCATTGGTTACGCCATTCAAACAAAACTGGGCTTAATTAATCTTAGCTATGCTACCGGAAAACAAGATCACAACGCTTTTGATTTCAAAAACTCAAATATTCATATAAAAATATTAAGTGTCTTTTAGTGAAATCGTTAAAATTTCCTCAAAGCCTAACTTCATTATTCCCTAAAATGCATTAACATTTAGTTAACTTTTCTTAAGAGTTTTTTTGTTAAAAAGTTGGTTAATTAACTTTTTATTAAGATTTTTGAATCAAATTAATTCAAATAATTTATATAATGAAAACAAAGTTTAGTGGAATTTTGACGCTATTACTAGCGTTTGTCGTGCAAATGACTTTTGCACAAGAAAGAACTATCACTGGTACAGTTTCTGACGAATCTGGTCCTTTGCCCGGTGTTAGTGTCTTAGTAGAAGGTACCACCAACGGTACCGAAACTGATTTTGACGGAAATTACACCATCACAGCTAACAACGGGCAGACGCTTCGTTTTAGTTTCGTTGGTATGACAACTGTAACAAAATCTGTAGGTGCAGAAAGCATCATTAACGTAACAATGGTTTCTGAAGAGAACACACTTGATGAGGTTGTTGTTACCGCTTTAGGGATAGCTAGAGAGAAAAAATCTTTAGGTTATTCAACACAAGAAGTTAAAGGAGATGCTGTAAATACAGCGAAAGATCCAAACTTCGTTAACTCTTTATCTGGTAAAGTTGCCGGTGTAGATGTTAAGGCTTCTGGTACTATGGGAGGATCTACTAACGTTATTATTCGTGGTAACGCCTCTTTATTTGGTAACAATCAAGCTTTATTTGTTGTGGATGGAGTGCCTATTAGCAACTCTAACACAAGTTCATTGAGTAACACTGGAAGCGGAAATCCATCTGACACTTCTACAGGTAGAGGTGGTTATGATTATGGTAACGCTGCCCAAGATATCAACCCAGATGACATTGAATCTGTTAACGTATTAAAAGGTGGTGCTGCAACAGCATTATATGGTTCTCGTGCAGCCAATGGTGTGGTAGTAATTACTACAAAGAAAGGAAAAGATAGAGGTAATAAAGGAATTGGTGTTACAGTAAACTCATCTGTAACATTTAACAAATATGATCCTGATACCTTTGTAAAATATCAAGACGAATATGGTGCTGGTTATGGACCGTATTATGATAATGAAGGTTTTCCTGGTGCCCCAGACCACTATTTCTTTGTTAGAGATGTAAATGGTGATGGTATTGGCGATTTAACGACGCCATCAACTGAAGACGCTTCTTTTGGTGCTGCATTTGATCCTAATTTATTAGTATACCAATGGGATTCTTGGTATCCACAATTAGACTCTTACCAACAACCACGTCCATGGTTAGCAGGTGCTAAAGATCCTAATTCATATTTTCAAACAGGTACTACTTTATTCAATAGCGTAGCCTTAGATGCTGCTAATGAAAAAGGTTCATTTCGTTTAGGTTATACCAACATGAATCAAGAAGGTATTTTAGAAAACTCTAGTGTAATAAGAGATAATGTTGATTTTGCAGCCACATATAACCTTACAGATAAATTAACTGCAGGCGCAAAAGCAACTTACATCAAAACTAAAGGTAAAGGTCGTTACGGTACTGGTTACGATTCTGAAAACCCTATGCAACAAATGAGACAATGGTGGCAGAATAATGTTGATGTACAAGAGCAAAAAAGAGCTTATTTCGCTACAAGAGAAAATATTACTTGGAACCCAAATGACCCAGTAAGTGATTTAACTCCAATTTACTCAGACAACCCTTATTGGACACGTTACGAGAACTTTCAAACAGATGAGAGAAACCGTGTATTTGGTAATGTAAACTTAAACTATCAAATTAACGAGTGGTTAAGTGTATTTGGTAGAGTTACCATGGACACTTATGCATCTTTAAAAGAGGAAAGAATTAATGTAG
>JAUIJW010000136.1 GCA_030431085.1 Bacteroidia bacterium | reverse complement strand
ATGGGGTACGCCAATACAACTATTATGAATACGATAAGTATGAAAAAATAGAATTTGATCTGAACAATATTGATGAAGATTTTAAGAATAAGAAGATCTGGAAGGGTATGGAGTTTGTGTTTGATCAAATAGACACATCAAGAATTACAGGCAAATCTTACTTGCCTATATTCATTAACGAATCATCGTATAAAACGTATGGTAAAAACATCGTCCCTAGAAAGAAAAACGAAACCTTATTGGGCAATAAAAGTTCTGGTTTTAAAGACAATCAAGGTTTAATTGCTTTTATAAAGCAACTTTATGTTGAGTACGATATTTATGATAATTATATAAAATTTTTCGATAAAAGTTTTGCCAGTCCTTTATCAAAATTGGGCCCAGAGATTTATAATTATGTGCTAACAGATAGCTCTTATATTGACAATAAATGGTGTTATAATATTTTATTTTATCCCAGGAGAAAGAACGAATTAACCTTTAAAGGTGATTTTTGGGTAAACGATACCACATTTGCAGTAAAGAAAATTGAAATGTATGGTGCCAAAAGTGCCAATATTAACTGGGTAAAAGAAATATATATAGAGCAAGAATTTACAGTTAAAAACGATTCAGTTTTTTTGCTGAAGCGAGATCATTTTATGTCGGATTTTGCGCTGAATGAAAAGGATAAGTCTAAAGGTGTATATGGAAGAAGAACCACCCTGTACGATAATTATGTTTTCGACGCACCTCGTCCCTCAGAATTTTATCAACCAGAAGTAGCTGTTAAGGAGGAAACCTATAACAGATCAGCCGATTTTTGGAATAAAAAACGGATGGAACAGCTAAGTAAGGATGAAGCCGGTATTTATAAAATGTTAGATACTTTACAACATGTTAAACGATTTCAAGAAATCAATTCTGCGGCTAAGATACTTACTACAGGTTATATGAGTGTTTTCCCTGGTTTTGATTATGGATCGGTTTTTACAGCGATCGGATTTAATGATATTGAAGGATTAAGGTTACGCTTTGGTGGTAGAACCTTTTTTACCAATTCTGATAAGTGGCGTTTAAAAGGGTTTTTGGCCTATGGCTTTAAAGATGAAAAATTTAAATACGGACTAGAAGGGAAATGGATGGTTAACCCAGAAAAAAGAGTGATATTATCTATTGGTAATAGGCGTGATGTTGAGCAAACAGGTGTAAGTTTAACTACCGCTAATGACGTACTCGATAGAAGTTTTGCAACGACTTCTATTTTTACTAGTGGTGATAATTCAAAATTATCTGATGTTAATTTAACCAATGTTAAGGTTAGTTTTGAGCCTATTAAAAACCTTGAATTTAGAGTGGGTTCAACTTATAAAACACTTAAGGCAGCAGATTCTAGACTGTTTAATGTAGATTATTACGATCAAAACGGGGAAATACAATCAGATATCGATCAAGTTGATGTGAGTGTTGCCGTTCAATATACTCCAGGTAGAATTCCTTTTGGTTTTGGAGTTGAAAGAGGAGTGAGCAATGCAGGAAGATTTCCAACATTGTTTTTTAGCTATACTAAAGGCATTAAGGGAGTTTTTGATAGTGATTTTGATTATCATAAGCTACAGTTTTATTATCAGCAACCAATTCAGTTTGGCTTGTTCGGTAGATTAACCTCAACATTTGAAATTGGAAAAACTATTAATCCGGTGCCGCTATTACTTTTAAATATTGTACCTGGTAACCAAACCTATTTTACTTCAGGTAAACTGTTTGATTTATTGAATTATTATGAATTTATTACAGACGAATATGCTTCTTTACATCTAGAGCATAATTTTAATGGCAGATTGTTTTCTAAAATACCATTGCTAAGAAAACTACAATGGAGAGAAATTGTGGGAGTAAGAGGTGTTGTAGGCCGAATTTCGCAAGAGAGTATAGATATGAATGCTTCAAATATTAGTTATGTAGCACCAGAGAAACTGTACTGGGAATATCATGTAGGTATTGGTAATATTTTTAAACTCTTTAGAATAGATTTTGAATATCGAGGAAGTTATAAAGATGCGCCCAATGCTAATAATTTTGCAATTAAAGGTGGTTTAGGATTTTACTTCTAATCCTAAAAATCGAAATACCAATTAAAGACTTCAGACCTTAAGCCCACAGTAAACCATGTAGTACTGTTAGGAGCACTATTGATGGCTTGAACCGGATCGAAATCACGATATGTAAATCCAGCAAATAACTGGAAATTATGAACGGGGTTAACAACATATCCTCCTTGTAAATCTGCAATAAAAATATTGGAAGTGTTACCTTGTCCAACTTCATTGTTATAATCGCTAACCCTATCATCGTAAGATTTATAAATATCACCACCATAACTTATGTTGGAATTATTAAAATCAAATCCTTTTTTACCAATAACAAATTTGGCACTACCAAACCATCTGTTTTTGTTATAACGAGCTATGGCAATTGTTTCCCAAAAATTACCACCCCATTGATGGCTTAATGATTGGTTATAATGGCCATTATTTAAATCGACATATTGGTGAGAATATGTATATGGTCTTACCCAATTAAATTCACCTTGTAACATTAGATTTTTTACTTTAAAAGCATCAAAATATTTTGCGCCAAATTGTAATCCAAATTTATTGCCCCAATATCCATCTCCGCTAAAAACCTCGCCAACAGTCATTTCATCTATCAATAGTTGATTGTAGGCATAAAAATTATCAGAAAATTTATATTTAAGATTTAATCCAATTTGGGCATTACCCGATTCAGATCCTAAGCCAAACTCAACAGACCTATAAAAAATGATGGGGTTAAAAAAGGCAATATCAAAACCATCGCCATTAATATTATTAGTCGTTACAGATTCAAATAAACCAATATTTAAACGTTCGGTAGCATTCCAACTTAAATGGTGAATGGCTACATATTTTCTTAAGTTTCTGCCATTATCACCTCCAGATGATGGTCTCACGTCGTCTGTCCACATCCACAGGTTAGTGTACTTAATTTTCCAAAATTTTGTACTAATTTTAAAAAAAGTACTTGGTGGTGCACCATCAGATAGTAATAAAGATCTGTATCCATCACCAATAAAATTTTTGCCATTACCAAATTGAAAATTGAAAAAGTTGTTTGGTGTGTAACTGATATAAGCCTCGGCTACCGGATAATCAAATCCATCGTCTTTAAATACTTTAGCCTTACCTCTACCAGGTACTACATAGGTATTACCATCATTAGTTCGCATACTTCTAGCGTATTGATTAAAGTAATCGGCAAAACGTCCTTGGCTTTCATAAAGAGAGGTTTGGAAACTAAATTTTTTCCCCAAAGCCCCTTGTATTTGAACTGCCCTAGTATTATTGTAGGTATAATCTACATCAGAATTATCTTTGCCCAATTGTAAATCAAGCATCGGATTAACCGTAAACCAAAAGTTTTTACCATTAACGAGAACAAAATGTTCATTCCATAGTTTTCTACCACCCCATGAGGTTTTGTCTTTTAAAATGGTTTCGCGTTGTGCTTTTAAATCAACATAGGGTTTTACCTCATTATAGATGTAAGGTTTAAAAGCACTATGTGTATTTTGTCCTTTTTGTAAATGATAAATAAGATTATCATAAGAGCGGTGGGTAAATGGGATATTTAATTCACTCTCAAACTCAGGAAAAAGATTTTTAGAAGTGTTTTTTACAACCGTAGTTACATCTAGTCCTTTTTCGCTGGTATCTGTATTTGTAATCTCTTGGGTTGGCTTCGTTAAAGGTATTTTAATGGGTATTATATACTGATTTTCAATGGCTCTTCCGTTAAAAGTGGCTGGTTTTACTTGCGGTAAATTGGCAAAAACACGTTTGGCTTCAGCTTCCAATTCCTTATACATGGTATTCACATATAGCACTTCAAATTGCCCATTTTTGTCAACCACAAAATACACTTTGACCTCACCGTTATAATTGGTTTTTGTAACCGTATTAGGTATATTAAAATGCTCATAAATAAAATTTCTCACAGAATAATCAAAACAGAAGTCTAAATTATCTAAATCATTTTCATCACACCCAGGGTAAATAGGTGCACGTTCTACCTGACTATAGGTGTGGAATGACACGGCAAAAATGAATAGGAATAGTAGTGTGTGTTTTATAGATGGCATAGGTGTATTGGCTTACAATATTAAAGATTACTTAATAATGAAGTGCAAATCTAACTTAATTTCTCAATAGAATCTCCTTGAAGTTTATATTTTTCATGACTTTCTGGACATACAGCAATACCGGCGTCGTCAAAGTGCAAACGATGACCATAGGCACTTATCCAGCCTATTTGTTTAGAAGGATTACCTACAACCAAAGCATAAGGTTTAACAGGTTTAGTCACAACGCTTCCTGCCCCAATTAGGGCGTATTCACCAATGTCATTGCCACAAACTATGGTAGCATTCGCTCCGATACTAGCACCTTTTTTAACTATCGTTTTTTTGTATTCGTCTTTACGGATAACAGCACTTCGGGGATTAATTACATTGGTAAAAACCATCGATGGACCTAAAAACACATCATCTTCGCAAATTACACCAGTATAGATTGAAACATTGTTTTGAACTTTAACATTCTTTCCTAAGACCACCTGTGGAGATACCACTACATTTTGGCCAATATTACAATGAGCCCCAATAGTGTAGTTAGACATTATATGGCTAAAATGCCAAATTTTAGTGTTGTCGCCTATTGAGCAATGATCATCTATAACAGCAGTATCATGGGCAAAGTAAGAGGTATTCATAAGCTAAGTAATTTTGTTAGTAAATTTAATACAAATTAGGCCTTATTGGGATGCCAAGTGGTTTTAATTTCTTGAGTTTTTTCTATAAAATAAGGAGATTCACACGATTCATGGCTCCAATCTTCTTTTTTATAAATAATAGTTCTTTTGAGGTTAATGCTAGCCATTTCTTCAATTGATTGGATATGTTTATCGTTTTTGCCGCAATAGATGATACTGTTCACATCCATATGCGATGCAAAATGAGGAATCAATTCGTTTCTATCTCCTGTTAAAATATTTACAACACCGTTTGGAACATCAGAAGAATGTAGAACCTCAGCAAATGAAATAGCGGTAAAAGGTTCTGCTTGTGAAACCAATAAAACTACACTATTACCACCAACAATAGCTGGAGCGAGCAATGAAATTAAGCCAAGAAGACCTTGTTTTTCTGGAGCAATAATAGCCACTACTCCCTGAGGCTCGCATAATGAAAAGTTAAAATATGGGCTAGCAACAGGGTTTATGGTGCTAAAAAATTGCTGATATTTATCACTCCATCCCGCATAATAAATTAGACGATCTATGGTGAGTTCTGTTAATTTAACTGCTTGATGCTTGGTGGCACCTAGTTGAACCGATTCTTCAATAAATTGATTTTTTCTACCCTCTAACATTTCGGCTATACGGTAAAGAATTTGTCCTCTATGGAGTGCTGTAGTTTTTTGCCAGCCCGGTTGAGATTTTCTCGCTTCTACCACTGCATTTTTAAAATCCTTTCTAGAGGCTAAACAAATATTAACTATCAGGTCATCTTTCGTTTTAAGTGGGTAAGATCTGCCAGATTCTGTTCTAGGGAATTTACCGCCAATATACATTTTATAAGTTTTGTTTACTTCAATCCTTTGCATAGCTCAATCAAATTTTAAATAAGGTTTTAATCCATGTAATCCACCTTCTCTTCCAATGCCACTTTCTTTGTATCCGCCAAAGGGCGAGGTTGGATCAAATTTGTTAAAGGTATTCGCCCATATTACTCCAGCTTCAAGCTTTTGGGTGAGCTCAAAAATTTTCGACCCTTTTTGGGTCCAAACTCCTGCAGATAATCCAAAGGGAGAGTTGTTGGCTTTTTCGATCACTTCATCAATTGTTCTAAAAGTTTGAACGGTTAAAACAGGCCCGAATATTTCTTCTTGAACAATACGATGTGATTGAGATACATTTAAAAATAGTGTAGGGGCACACCAATAACCTCGTTGAGGTAATTTACAATCTACCTGATATATTTCGCCGCCTTCTTCTAGCCCTAACTTAATATATTTGTTAATAGTATGTAGTTGTGTTTTCGAGTTGATGGCACCTATATCTGTATTTTTATCTAACGGATTGCCAACAATTAGGCTTTCCATACGTAGCTTTAACTTTTCTATGACCAGATTGGCAATAGATTCTTGAATAAACAGCCTTGAGCCTGCGCAACATACATGACCTT
This sequence comes from Bacteroidia bacterium, assembly GCA_030431085.1. GTDB lineage: Bacteria > Bacteroidota > Bacteroidia > Flavobacteriales > Flavobacteriaceae > Lutimonas. Next base: position 184 of record JAUIJW010000136.1, on the reverse strand, counting down.
GGTTGAAAAATATAGCGTTAACGATTCCTTCAACTGCCTGATCTATGGCCGCATCTTCTAATATGATATTGGCACCTTTACCGCCTAATTCTAAGGTGAGTTTCTTTTGACTTCCGGCAACTGCCTTTTGAATAGATTTTCCAACAGATGTAGATCCAGTAAAAGCTATTTTATTAATATCTTC
>JAUIJW010000135.1 GCA_030431085.1 Bacteroidia bacterium | reverse complement strand
GCTTCAGTCGCAACAGCTAAAACTAATACTTGAGCATTTTCATTTTTAACTGCTTCTTCTACCTTATCAACATAAGTATTTCCAGATACAGCTGATGCCTCATCTACATTACAAACATATAATACTGGCTTATCGGTTAACAATTGCAATGGTTTAATGTACTCTTCTCTTTCTTCTAGAGATAATTCGATTGCCCTAACGGAAATGCCACTTTCCAATCCATCTTTAACTTTTTCTAACACATCCTGCTCCTTTAAAGCCACTTTATCACCTGTACGTGCTGCCTTCTTTGTTTTCTCTAGTTTTTTATCGACCGTTTCTAAATCTTTTAACTGTAACTCAATATCTATCGTTTCTTTATCTCTAATAGGGTCTACAGATGCATCAACATGAACTACGTTATCATTATCAAAGCAACGTAACACATGAATAATAGCATCTGTTTCACGTATATTTCCTAAGAATTTATTACCAAGACCTTCTCCTTTACTCGCTCCTTTAACTAAACCAGCAATGTCAACAATTTCTACGATAGCCGGAACTACACGTTCGGGGTTAACTAGTGATTCTAATTTCTCTAACCTAGAATCTGGTACATTTACAACACCAACATTAGGTTCGATAGTACAAAATGGAAAATTAGCAGACTGTGCTTTAGCATTTGACAAACAGTTAAATAGGGTTGATTTTCCTACGTTGGGAAGTCCTACAATTCCAGCTTTCATAAAAATAAATTTTGTGGGTGCAAATATAGCTTATTCCATTGATTTACAATGGTGATTATTTTGATTTATTGCATAAAAAAAGTCATCGATTAAGATGACTTTTCTAACAATTTTTATGAATATAGTCTAAATAAGCATACCTCCTGCAACGGTTTCATTAGTACCTTCATCAATCAGAATAAAACTTCCTGTTTTTCTATTAGCAGCATAAGAATCCATCAATAATGGTGCTGTTGTACGTATCTTAACTTTACAAATATCGTTCATTTTAATGCTTTTGTCCTCAACATTTCGCTTAACCGTATCTATATCTATTTTATACTCAATTTCTTTGATCATAGCCTTTTGCTCATTGGTTGTATGCTTGATGGTATATTTTGCCCTTGGCTGTGCTTCTCTTTCGTTAAACCAACAAATCATAGCAGAAATATCTTGAGTGCTTTCGGGTAAATTGTTCGCCTTCACTATCATATCTCCTCTACTTATATCAATATCATCTACTAAAGTTATGGCGGCACTCATGCCCTCAAAAACCTCTTGTTTTTCCTGATCATAAACATTAATAGATTTTACTTTTGATGTAAACCCAGACGGCAATACTTTAACAGCATCTCCAACCCTAAAAATTCCTCCAGCCACTGTACCGGCATAGCCCCTGTAATCTCTATGGGCTTCGTCTTGTGGTCTTATAACGGTTTGAACCGGAAAACGAGCATCTATCATATTATTATCGCTAGTAATATGAATGGTTTCTAGTGTATGCAGCAACGGAGCATTTTGATACCAAGGCATATTCTCTGAGCGGTGTACCACATTATCACCTTCTAAAGCACTAATCGGAATATATCTTACATCTTTAATCATCATTTTAGATGACATTTCTTCATATGCGGTTACAATATCATTAAAAACATCTTCACTATAATCTACTAAATCCATTTTATTAACACATACAATAACATGTGAAATTTGTAGTAAAGAAGCTATGTAAGAATGGCGTTTTGTTTGTTCAATTACACCTTTTCTAGCATCAATTAACAATAGCGCTACATTAGCGGTAGAAGCACCCGTAACCATATTTCTTGTATACTGAATATGCCCAGGTGTATCTGCAATAATGAACTTTCTTTTAGGAGTTGTAAAATACCTATAAGCTACATCTATAGTAATACCTTGTTCTCTCTCATCTTTTAGACCATCAGTAAACATGGCTAAATCTATATTTTCAAGTCCTTTTCTTTTACTTGTTTTTTCTACTGAACTTATTTGATCTTCAAAAATTGATTTTGAATCGTAAAGTAATCGACCAATTAAAGTACTTTTACCATCATCAACACTACCTGCAGTTGTAAATCTTAACAATTGATTTTTATCTATGCTCATTTTATATAATTTTAAAAGTACCCTTGTTTTTTTCTGTCTTCCATTGCTGTTTCAGAACGTTTATCATCAGCTCTATTACCGCGTTCTGTTTCTCTCATAGCAGATACTTCTTCAACAATTTTCTCTAATGTATCTGCTTGACTTTCAATTCCTCCAGTAATAGTGATATCACCAAGTGTTCTAAATCTAATTTTTTTGGTACGTACTTCTTCATTGTCCTGCATGATTAGATATTCAGAAACAGGAATCCAACTTCCATTTCTAAAAACCACCTCTCTTTCATGAGCAAAATATAAAGACGGTATGGCAATATTTTCTCTTAAAATATAATTCCACACATCCATTTCTGTCCAATTACTAATAGGGAATGCTCTAAAATGTTCTCCTTCATGCATTTTACCATTAAAGAGGTTCCATAGCTCAGGTCTTTGATTTTTTGGTGTCCATTGACCAAAATCATCTCTGTGCGAAAAAAACCTTTCCTTAGCTCTTGCTTTCTCCTCATCACGTCTACCTCCACCAATAGCACAATCTATTTTGTGATCTTCAATTGTATCTAATAAAGTGGTTATCTGTAAAGCATTACGTGTAGCATTTTTACCTTTTTCTTCCACAACCCTTTTATTGTCAATAGACTCTTGAACAGATCCTACCAATAAATTGGCCCCTAAACTTTGAATCAAATCATCTCTAAACTTAATCGTTTCCGGAAAATTATGACCTGTATCAATGTGTAATAATGAAAATGGAATTTTTGCTGGATAAAACGCTTTTTTTGCTAAATGCGCTAAAACAATTGAGTCTTTTCCTCCTGAAAATAAAATTACAGGATTTTCAAACTGTGCCCACACTTCACGTAAAACAAAAACTGCCTCCGATTCTAACTCGTCTAAATAATTCAAATAATACTTCTTGCTCATTATAATTTTTGTTTTATAACTTGATAAATCTTTTCTACAGCTTCATCAATACTTAAATGATCTGTAATTACTTCTACGTCAGGATTTTCAGGAGATTCGTAAGGTGCGTTGATGCCAGTAAAATCTTTTATCTCTCCCTTTCTGGCCTTTTTATATAGCCCTTTAACATCTCTTTTTTCGCACTCTTCGATAGAGGTATTTACAAAAACTTCGACAAAATTACTATTTCCAACGATACTGGCAATGTTTTCCCTATCTTTTTTGTAGGGTGATACAAAAGCTCCTAAAACCACGGTACCAGAATCTATAAAAAGGTGAGCGATTTCTGCAATTCTTCTAATATTTTCTGTTCTATCTTGAGGAGCAAAGGTAAGATCTTTATTGATACCTTTACGGATATTATCACCATCTAAGGCATAGGTTTTAATGCCTTTTTCATATAACCTTTCCTCCAAAGCATTGGCCAGAGTCGATTTACCCGATCCTGATAAACCTGTAAACCAAATTAAAAAAGATTGATGATTATTTAGTTGCTGACGCTGTTGTTTAGTGACATGGTAATTATGGCGAATGATATTTTCTTTCATAATTCAATTAATTTCTTTCTTCTAATCCGTAGTCAATTTTATACCATACTCTTTCATGTAGGTAGTAAAATAACATTTTAGTGATAACTTCTGCAATACCTATTTTCAAACCTGTTAATGGATTACCAGAGACTATCCAAGCAATGGTCATCGTATCTATTGTTCCTATTAGCCTCCAAGTAATGGTTTTAGCAAGATGACGTTTTCTACTTTCTCTAATTTTACCGTGTTTAGATAGGTTTATTTTAAACCACACCCTTTCATGCAAATAATACAAAAGCATTTTTGTAAACACTTCTGCCAAACCAATCTTAAGCCCTGTTAATGGATTCCCAGAAATAAACCATGATAGCAAAATCGTATCAATTGTACCAACTATACGCCATGTAATTGTTTTGGCTAAGTGTCTCTTTCTTGAGCTATCTACCATTATTTAGATACTAAAAACCAAGGGTTTAAAAGATTCTTTTTATTATACAGTAATGGTTCTTGTGTTTCTTGCGATATCACTTGTAGCCCTACTGCCTCACAAATAGCTTGTCCTGCGGCGGTATCCCACTCCATAGTAGGTGCAAATCTAGGATATACATGAGCATGACCTTCTGCCACCAAACAAAACTTTAATGAACTCCCCTTAGAAACAATTTCTGTAGATTGACCTTGCTGTTCTAATTTTTTAACATATGCTAAAGTATCGTCATTCATGTGCGATCTACTCCCAACTACTTTAATCACTTGTTGCGTAGTATCATCAGCTTTTATTGCCGTTGAATCATTTTGTAACTCACTTAAACTCACTTGATGCGATTTTAAAGTAATTTTATTGGCATAACCTTGATTGGAGTCTCCATAATATAAGGTTTTAGATACGGGCACGTAAATGACCCCTAAAACAGGTTTGCCGTTTTCTACCAATGCAATATTAACAGTAAACTCACCATTACGCTTTACAAATTCTTTTGTCCCATCTAAGGGATCAACAATCCAACAATCTACCCAATCTTTTCTTTCATCATAAGCTATTTGCTTATTTTCTTCACTAATAATAGGGATATTAGTATCAACCAGATACTTATTAATGATTGTGTTGGCGTTTTTATCTGCTATGGTTAGTGGAGAATTATCATCTTTTATCTCTACTTCAAATTCTTTTTGGTAAATCTTCATGATTTCTTCCCCCCCGTCTATTGCCGCATTAATGGCTATTTCCAAATTTTTAGTAATCATTTTCAACTATTTAACTCTAAATATTTATCCACAAACGCTTTAATACCATCTTCTATACTGGTCGATGGTTTAAAATCAATATAATCGAAAAGACTTTCAACATTAGCATAAGTTCTTTGAACATCACCCGGTTGCAGTTCTTTATAAATAATTTTCCCTTTTTTTCCTAATGCTTTTTCAACTGCTCTAACATAATCCATAAGCGCCACCGGACTGTTATTACCAATATTAAAAAGTTGATATGGTGCAGAGCTTATTGCTGGGTTAGGATTTTTAGGATTAAACTTGGGGTGATTACCTTTTGGAGCCTTTGGTAATAGACGTTTTATACTCTCCACTATATCAGCTACATAGGTAAAGTCCCTACTCATTTCTCCATAGTTAAACACTTCAAATTCTCTATCTTCAACCATAGCTTTTGTAAAAATATGCAAAGCCATATCGGGTCTACCAAAAGGTCCGTAAACAGTAAAAAATCTTAATCCCGTAGAAGGAATTCCGTACAAATGAGAATAAGAATGTGCCATCATTTCATTCGCCTTTTTACTGGCAGCATAAATGGCCAAAGGATGATCAGTATGGTCACTTGTAGCAAATGGAATCGCTTCATTTAAACCATAAACAGAACTAGAAGATGCATAAACCAAATGTTCAACGGGAAAAGCTCTACAAGCCTCCAAAATATTTAAAAAACCTGTAATATTAGAATCCACATAAGATTGGGGGTTTTCTAGAGAATACCTTACTCCTGCTTGAGCTGCCAAATTAACAACAAAATTAAATTGGTTGTCTTCAAACAGATCCAATAAACTTTTTTTATCTGTTAAATCAATCTTATAAAAAGTAATATCACCAGTTATTGGTTTATTATACTCAATACCCGAAGTATCTAGATTCATATCTCTTAAACGAGCTAATTTTAAATTAGGATCATAATAATCGTTTATATTATCTAACCCTACTACTTTATAGCCCTCTTTTACCAAAAGTTTTGATAAATGATGACCAATAAAACCAGCCGCACCAGTTACTAAAACAGTTTTACTCATTTTCTTAATTTTATAATCTACAGTCGATTGATTTTCTATCTAGAATGGATTTTACATCAAATATCACGTGTGTTTTTGCTACAAAATCAGTAATATTTAAAGATTTGAACTCTTTATGTGATACGGCCAAAACTACAGCATCGTAATTCTCTCGTAAATTGTTTTCGTGTTTTATCAAATCCACATTGTATTCATGTTTTACTTCATCTTCATTGGCCCATGGATCATAGACATCCACATTTACGTCGTAAGAATTTAATTCTTCAATTATGTCAATTACTCTAGAATTTCTAATATCCGGACAATCTTCCTTAAAGGTGATTCCTAAGACTAGGATATTAGAATTATGTACAGCAATCCCTTTCTTAATCATTAATTTGATAGTCTCTTGAGCTACAAATGGCCCCATGCTATCATTAAGTCTTCTACCTGCTAAAATAATTTCAGGATTGTACCCTAATTGTTGTGCTTTCTGTGCCAAATAATATGGATCTACACCAATACAATGCCCGCCAACCAAACCTGGCTTAAAAGGTAAAAAATTCCATTTTGTTCCAGCCGCCTCTAATACATCATTGGT
>JAUIJW010000134.1 GCA_030431085.1 Bacteroidia bacterium | reverse complement strand
CAAAAGACGGTTTAAAGAATTACCCTCGACATTATTAAACATATGACTACTTGCAATATATGTTCTAATGATTGCATGATAAGTTATGATTGTTCCGTAAAATCTGTAGTAATTTTAGTCAATATTTACTAAACTAATTAAATCAGTATGTTATGGATATCGTAAAGTTAACAACGTTAATAAGAGGAGAGGTTATTTTACCGGAGCATCGCAATTATGATGAAGCTTGTAAATTGTACAATGGCATGATCAATAAAAAGCCAGCAATCATTGTTAAGTGTGTCGATGTGTCGGATGTAAGGCATTGTGTTAATTTTGGAAGAGAAAATAATTTGCTTACGGCTATTAGAGGTGGAGGACATAATGGAGCAGGGTTAGGCAGTTGCGATAATGGTTTGGTCATTGATTTATCGGGTATAAAATTTGTAAAAGTTAATACAAAAGATAATACGGTTCTTGTTGGGGGTGGAAATGTATGGGGAGAAGTAGATCATGCTACCCATAGTTTTGGTTTAGCGGTACCAGCAGGAATTATTTCGACCACTGGAGTTGGAGGATTAACTTTAGGAGGTGGTGTTGGGTATCTATCTAAAAAATATGGCTTAACTATAGATAATTTACTTGAAGTAGATATGGTTTTGGCCGATGGTAGTTTTGTAACAGTAAATAAAACAGATCATGCAGATCTTTTTTGGGCCATTAGAGGTGGTGGCGGTAATTTTGGTGTAGCAACAGCGTTTAAGTTTCAGGCGCATCCGATTAAAAATGTAATAGGAGGGCCAACATTTTGGCCCCTTGAAAGATTAGATGAAATTATGGAATGGTACCATCAATTTATACATGATGCTTCTGAAGATTTAAACGGTTTTATTTCTGTAATGAGAGTACCGGTACCCCCTTTTCCTGATTTTCTAAAAGATCAACATATCTGCGGTATTATATGGTGTTATACTGGGCACCCTGATGATTTTGAGGATGTTTTTTCTGAGGTAAGAGAAAAACAACCAATTTTTGATCATGTCGGGGAAATACCTTATCCTTCAATTCAAACCCTTTTTGATGCATTAATGCCTCCAGGTTTACAATGGTATTGGAGAGCAGATTTTTTTAATGAAATTCCTAAAGCAGCAAGAGACCAACATTTTAAATTTGGTAAGGAAATACCAACCGTATTATCACAAATGCATTTATACCCCATAAGTGGTAAGGCCAGTGTACCAAAAGATACAGACATGGCATGGGCCTATAGAGATGCTAAGTATGCTGGTGTAATTGTTGGTGTAGATCCAGAACCGCAAAATGCTGGTATGATTACAGATTGGTGTAAATCTTATTATGATGCCTTACATCCTTATTCTATGGGAGGTGCTTATTCTAATTTTATGATGGAAGAAGGGCCGGATCGTGTAAAGGCGAGTTTTAAGCATAATTATGATCGATTATCTGAAATTAAACAAAAATATGATCCAAATAACTTTTTTAAAGTAAATCAAAATATCAAACCAAAATCGTAACAGGACAGGGGATAAAATCAATATTTTATTCAGATAAAAACTAATTTTACGTTTACTTTGTAAACCATATGAAATTAGCTTTATCAGCATTTGTATTTATGATTATTCATTATTCGTTTGGCCAAATTGGTGGTGAGCGTGTGTATAATTTTTTAAATATTCCTCCATCGGCTCACCAAGCTGCTTTAGGTGGAGAAACTTTGAATATGGTTGATGATGTGAACCAACCTTTATGGAATCCTTCTACAATCTCAAGGTTTATGGATAATCAACTGTCTGTCAGTTATATCAATTACTTGGCAGATATTCATATGGGTTCTATTACTTTTGCTCATTTAGTTAATAGGCGTTTTGGTACTTTACATGGAGGAATTCAATATATTAATTACGGAGAGCTTATTGGTGCGGATGAAGAAGGGAATGAAACAGGTAATTTTGGTGCCAAAGATATCGCAGTTTCAATAGGGTATGCCTATAATATTCCGTGGAGTAATTTTTATATAGGTGTCAATCTTAAATATTTAACCTCTAGAATTGAAAATTATAATTCAAGCGGTGCTGCTGCAGATTTTGGAATTTTATATTTTACTGACGAAAAACCCTTTAGTTTTACTGCGGTAGTTAGAAATGTTGGTTATCAGTTTTCTGTGTATGATGAAAAAAGAGAAGATTTACCGATTGAAATTGCAGTTGGGTTTGCATATCAATTGGAAAATGTGCCTTTAAAATGGCATTTTACCATTAATAATTTACAACAATGGACGGTAGCTCAACCCAACCCCTCGAACAGTTCAACAGATTTAGATGGTATCACTCAAGAAGAGAATATTAGTGTTTTTGATAATGCAATTAGGCATTTAGTGATTGGTGCCGAGCTTTTTCCGAAGAAAGGATTTAATTTAAGACTAGGCTATAATTTTAGAAGAGCAGCAGAGTTGAAACTTACCGAAGCAAGAACATTTGCCGGATTCACTGCTGGTTTCGGACTTAAAATGGGGCGTTTCAAACTTGACTATGCCTTTACTAAATATCACCCCGCAGACAACACCAGTACGTTTACATTATTCATAAATTTGCAAAGAAAAGTATTTAAACAATGACAAAAATTACCATAGCTATTGACGGCTATTCATCAACCGGAAAAAGTACAGTAGCTAAACTATTGGCTAAAAAATTAGACTACATCTATGTTGATACAGGAGCGATGTATAGAGCAGTGGCTCTATTTGCACTTAGACACGATGTTATTATAGATGATAAGGTTAATCGAGAAAAATTAATTGAATATCTAGATCAGATTAATATTGCCTTTAAATCAAATCCTTTGTTAGGATATGCAGAAGTATATTTAAATAATGAAAATGTAGAACAAGAAATTAGGCAAATAAGAGTGTCTAATGCTGTGAGTAAAGTGGCTGAAATTTCGGAGGTTAGAAAAAAGCTTGTAGAACAACAACAGGTTATGGGGCAATACAAGGGCGTAGTCATGGATGGAAGAGATATTGGAACAGTAGTTTTTCCAGATGCTGAAGTTAAAATATTTATGGAGGCCTCTGCCGAAAAAAGAGCGCAACGTAGGTATGATGAAATGTTACAAAAAGGAGAAACAATAAGCTATCAAGATGTGCTAGATAATGTAACCTCTCGCGATTTAATAGATACCACAAGAGAAGATTCACCTGTGGTAAAAGCCAGTGATGCTATTGTATTAGATAATAGTGACTTAACAGTAGAAAAAACTTTTGAAAAAATAGAAGAAATTGTTAATGATAAACTAAGGAATGTTTAAATACTTATGTGTTTGAAGTGATATTTTCCACTGTGGATTCTTCATTACATAATCGACAATATTAGGCATCATTTTTTCTCGATTACTCCATTCTGGTTGTAGAAATAGTTCACAATCTTTATTAACTTTTTGAGCGTGTTCTTCGGCAAACGTAAAATCATGTTTGTTATAAACTATAATTTTTAATTCATGAGCTTTCTCATAAATAGCTTTTAAAGGCGGTTTGTTTTTTTTGGGAGATAAACAGATCCAGTCCCAATGACCCGTTAATGGGTAAGCGCCCGATGTTTCAATATGTGTTTTAATATCTAATTCTTGAAGCTTTTGAGTGATAAAGTCCATATTCCACATCAAAGGTTCACCACCTGTAATTACTGCGGTATTGGCATATTGTTTAACATGTTCAACAATTTCTAAGGTAGATGTAGCTGGGTGTAAATCAGCATTCCAACTTTCTTTAACATCACACCAATGACAGCCCACATCACATCCTCCAATTCTAATGAAATAAGCAGCCTTACCGGTATGGTAACCTTCTCCTTGAATGGTGTAAAACTCTTCCATTAAAGGTAATATTTCGCCTTTATCTAGCAGTAATTTAGTTTGTGTATCCACTTTAAGAATTTAGTCTGCAAAGGTAAGCAATTGATTTACTAAAATTTTTAAATTCAAGTTATAAAAGTTATTTTTATCAAAAATACTAAGCATGTCTACAGAAGAAAAATTTAAAAAGATTATTGAAAAGGGTTATGCCTCAACAGGAGAAAGTATAGTTTTAGGAGCAGCCATGCTTGACGATAAAGTAATTACTAATAGTTTGGTAAAAATACCCTTAAAAACTTTGAATAGACATGGACTCATTGCTGGGGCTACAGGTACTGGTAAAACGAAGACACTGCAAATAATGGCAGAGCATCTTTCTGAAAGCGGTGTCCCCGTTTTGTTGATGGATGTTAAAGGAGATTTAAGTGGTTTGGCGCAAGCTAGTAATGGTCATCCTAAAATTGATGAAAGACATCAAAAAATTGGAATTCCGTTCAAACCTAAGTCTTTTCCAGTTGAAATTTTAACGATATCAGAACAAGATGGTACGAGATTAAGAGCTACGGTTTCTGAGTTTGGACCAACTCTATTATCTCGAATTTTAGATTTAACAGATGTTCAAAGTGGTATTGTAGCTATATTATTTCAATACTGCGATGATCAAAAATTGCCACTATTAGATTTAAAAGATTTTAAAAAAATATTGCAGTTTGCTACTAAAGAAGGTAAATCTGAAATCGAAGATAAATACGGTAGAGTATCTACGGCATCAACGGGAGCAATTCTTAGAAAAATTGTTGCCTTAGAACAACAAGACGGTGATTTGTTCTTTGGCGAACGATCATTTGAAGTTAATGATTTAACAAGAATTGATGATGAAGGTAGGGGGATAATTTCTGTTTTGAGATTAACTGACATTCAAGACAAGCCTAGTTTATTTTCAACGTTTATGTTACAATTATTGGCAGAAATCTATAATACATTTCCAGAACAAGGTGATGGTGATAGACCAGAATTGCTTCTTTTTATTGATGAAGCCCATTTAGTGTTTGAAAATGCGTCTAAAGAGTTGTTAAATCAAATAGAGAGTATCGTTAAATTAATTAGATCTAAAGGCATAGGGTTGTTTTTTGTAACGCAAAATCCTAAAGATATTCCTACGGATGTATTGGCGCAATTAGGACTTAAAATTCAACATGCACTTAGGGCATTTACAGCTAAAGATAGGAAGGCTATAAAGTTAGCATCAGAAAATTATCCAGAGTCTGAGTTTTACGACACAGCTCAAGTATTAACGGAATTGGGTATAGGTGAAGCCTTAGTTTCCGCTTTGAGCGAAAAAGGTATTCCAACCCCATTGGCTAAAACTATGTTAAGAGCTCCTATGAGTAGAATGGATATTTTATCTCAAATAGAATTGGAAAACTTAATTAAAAGCTCTAAAATTGCTCCAAAATATAATGAACAGATAGATAGAGATAGTGCCTATGAAATTTTAAACCGAAAGATCGAAGAAAGTGAGGTTGTGGTTGCAGAAAAAGGTACTAAAAAACAAACCTCAAGAAAAAGCACTAGAATGAATCCGATATTAAAAGTAGTTACAAGTGCTACTTTTATTCGCGGTGTTTTTGGAATTTTAAATAAAGTAATGAAAAAATAATGAGAATGAAAATAAGAGTATTGCTTCTAGTGGTGTTGAGCGTGGTATTGGCACAATGTAACAGTGCAGATAAAACGTTAATAGCTAAAAATAAGGTAGGTGAAATTACTAAGGCCACCAAATTTAATAATATTGAAGAGATTTTTGCAAAAGATTCTATAGTGAGTTTACCAGAAGGTTCTGATGAGCCAACTAGCTATAAAATATTTAAAGAAGGTAAATTGGCGATGATAGTAAATAAGTTGATAGACAATGATACGTTGATAAATCAAATAGAAAATGTTCAGGTTTTTGATGCCGCCTACACTACAGATAGAAAAATTTCAACCAATTCTACCTATAAAGATGTTGCCGATCAATATACCATTAATAAAGTGGAGCCAACATTTACTTCGGCTATCTTATTTGTTGATGAGATTAATGCCACCATTGCACTTAATAAAAAGGATTTAAATATTGATGAATTTGATATGCGTAAAATTGATAAAGATCAAATTCCTGATAGAACTGCTGTAAAAACCATTACAATTTGGTTTGACTAATTTTAATCGTAGTTAAAAATTATTTTTTTTGCACATGGTGTACATGATTGTGCATCCAGTTTAACACTTAAAAATATACTTCGAATATATGAGACTTTGTCTATTACTTTCTATTATAGGATTAGTATTTATTAGCTGTGATGATGACAATGTTTTAGATCAAGACCAGCAATTTCTTATTTACCATCAAACATATTGTTCAGATCCATGGGGATATTCTAATGATGATGATGAGTTAGTAGCTATAATAAAATCCTATTTTAAATCTGAGGATATTGAAATAAATAGCGTTAAGATTGACCTCGAAGGCACTCAACAACTTTGTAATGCCTGTATTTGTTTAAGTGGTAAACGAATACTGGTAAATGTTAATCAAAGTGATGGAGAAGTAATGAAAGAGTATGGATTTCAGAAGTATGATTAATGTGCATTTACCATTTTTATGTTAATGGCTAACAACCTAAGACTTTTTTAAGAAACGTTAT
>JAUIJW010000133.1 GCA_030431085.1 Bacteroidia bacterium | reverse complement strand
ATCAAGGTAGATATGAAAATAAAATTATTGGCCATAGGAAAAACTGATGACAAAAATTTAAACAAATTGATAGAGGTGTATACCAAAAGATTATCACATTACGTGAAATTTAATCTTGAAATTATCCCAGATCTTAAGGGCACTAAACACTTATCTGAAAAGCAACAGAAAGAAAAGGAGGGAGAACTGATTTTAAAAAAAATACAGCCCATAGATGAGCTGTATTTATTAGATGAAAACGGCAATACTTTTGATTCTGTTGGATTTTCAAATTTTCTTCAAAAAAGAATGAATGCAGCAACCCGCCAAATGGTTTTGGTTATTGGAGGACCTTATGGCTTTTCAGATCAAGTATATCAACAAGCCAAAGGAAAAATATCGTTGTCCAAAATGACCTTTTCTCATCAAATGATTCGATTATTTCTAGTTGAACAAATTTATAGAGCATTTACTATACTACGCAATGAGCCTTATCATCATCAGTAAAAATTAAGAAATCCAGCCTTTAGCGTAACAGGCCTTAGCATAATAGATTAAAAATATACCTATTACAATTACCATTATAGGCATAATTACCGCACCAGGGCCATAAACATCCATAGCGCCACTCATTCCTAAATTATAAATCATTTGAATAACAATAGCAATAAATGATACTATAAATACATTAATGGCTAGTTTTTTCTTTAACAGGAGTAATATACATCCCAAGGCCCCACCAAAGACTGCTATGGCAAAGGCTGCGGTTACCCATGGGGGTACGTTTTCATAGAGTGCTCTTTCTGCTTCTGGTAATGCGGCAATAGTTTCATCGGCTATAAAAGCCTGATCTATATAAGCCATAACACCCATTAAATTCCAAATGAGTGCCACAATACCTATAACCCAAAATAATACGGTTGGTTTGGTTGAATTAGTCATAATACATAATTTAAATTGACATGCAATATAAAGATTTATTGACATTTATCATGTTTACACTTTTTAATAAATACTATTTTTATACCTATATAAAAAAGCTTAGACACCATAGGTTATTATGTGTTAGAATAATTGTATATTTGTTAATATCAACTAAAGTTTTATGTCTATTAAAAGAATCTTACCTTCAGAACATTCAAGATGGTTGCCCATAGCTATTGTGATTTTAGGAAGTTTGGTTGGTTTATCACTTTTTCTGGCTAAAGAGTCTGAGATAGTATCTTATATGACTGATGACCCTAAAGCATGTGTTAACTGTCATGTGATGACTTCAGAGTATAACAGTTGGATGCATAGCTCTCATAGAGAAAATGCCTCGTGTAACGATTGTCATGTGCCTCATGATAATATTTTTAACACTTATTATTTTAAAGCTAAAGATGGTTTATATCACGCCTCTGTATTTACGGCGAGAAAAGAGCCAGAGGTTATTTTTATGCAAGAAGCTTCTGCAGAAGTAGTGCAAGCCAATTGCATAAGATGTCATATGCAACAAGTAACAGATGTAAAGTATAGTAGCTGGATAGAAAAACATCAGGTGAACAGAACAGATAGAACCTGTTGGAGTTGCCATAGAGAAGTACCACATGGTAGAGTACATGGGTTATCCAGTACTAAATATACCATTGCCCCAATACCATCAAAGGTAAGTAAAGATATTATTCCTTCATGGTTAGAAAAAGAAATAAAAAAATAACTTAAAGCCTTTAATCAATATGAAAAATTGGATTTTATTTATAGTCACAGCAGTTGTCGTTTTCCTCTTAGGGATGTTAGCTTCGAGTGTTATCAACCGTAAAAGTGAAGCTAAATTTGCTTATGTACCTAAGGTTGAAATAAGCGAAAACGAACCAAGAAATGAAGTTTGGGGTAAAAACTTCCCAAAAGAGTACCAATCTTATATTCAAACTTTAGATACTACCTTTCAATCTTATCAAGGAGGTAGTAAAATGATTGACCTTCTAGAAGAAGATCCTAGATTAGTTATTCTTTGGGCAGGATATGGATTTTCTAAAGATTATAATCAAGGCCGCGGACATTATTACGCCGTTGAAGATTTACAAAATACATTACGTACTGGTGGACCAAAAGGTAAAGGAGATGGACCAATGCCTAGTACTTGTTGGACTTGTAAAAGCCCAGACGTGCCTAGATTAATGAATGAGCATGGGGTGGATGAATTCTATAAAGGAAAATGGGCTGATAAAGGTTCTGAAGTGGTGGACCCAATTGGTTGTGCAGACTGCCATGATTCTAAAGACATGAGTTTACAAGTAACAAGACCCGCTTTAATTGAGGCTTTTGAAGAAATGGGTAAAGATATTAACCAAGCTACTCATCAAGAAATGAGATCTTTAGTTTGTGCACAATGCCATGTTGAATATTATTTTAATAAAAACATTCCTGGAAAAGAAGGGATACCTTATTTAGTTTTTCCTTGGAAAAATGGAATGTCTTCTGATGATATGGAAAAGTATTATGACGATATTGAATTTAGTGATTGGACTCATAAATTAAGTAAAGCACCTATGCTAAAAGCACAACACCCAGGATATGAAGTATATTTAACTGGAGTACATGCAGATAGAGGTGTTTCTTGTGCAGACTGCCACATGCCTTATAAAACTGAGGGTGGTCAAAAGTTCACAGATCATAAAATTCAATCTCCATTGAATAATGTAGCCAATTCATGTCAAGTTTGCCATCGCCAGGAAGCTAATAAGTTGATAGAAAATGTATACACTCGTCAGAAAAAATCTACTGAATCTAGATTGAAATTAGAAGATGCCCTAGTAAAAGCGCATATAGAAGCCAAAAAAGCATGGGATTTAGGAGCTACAGAGGTGCAAATGAAAGATATTTTAACAGATATTAGACATGCACAATGGAGATGGGATTATGCTGCAGCCTCTCACGGTGGTTCATTTCATTCTCCTGTAGAAATTGGACGCGTGATAAGTTCTGGATTAGATGCCGCAGCAGAGGCCAGAATTAAGTTGTCAAGATTATTAGCAGTTAGGATATGATCAACCTGTTGAAATGCCAGATATTTCCACAAAAGAAGCTGCTCAAAAATTCATAGGTTTAGATATTGAAAAATTGATTGAAGAGAAAAAAGAATTTCAAAAAAATGTTATTCCTAAATGGTTAGAAGAGGCCAAGGAAAGAGAATCTAAAATGGAAATTAAGACTGTGAGTATGAACTAATACCCATTATAAAATATATTTGATAAACCTCATGAATTTCATGGGGTTTATTTTATCTAAAACATCACTATGAATAAAATTATACGCTTCCTTTTTTCTTCAAAATTATCTGTTGTTCTACTACTTGTTTTTGCCTTGGCGATGGCTGTTGCTACATTTATTGAAAATGATTTTGGCACACAAACGGCCAGAACATTAATTTATAATGCACTTTGGTTTGAAATTGTAATGCTTTTGCTGGCAATCAATTTCTTGGGCAACATTTTTAAATATAGGCTTTATAGAAAAGAAAAATATCCAGTTTTTTTATTTCATCTGGCATTTATAGTTATTCTTATTGGTGCTGCCATTACCAGGTATTTGGCTTATGAAGGGGTGATGCGCATTAGAGAAGGACAATCGTCTAATATTATTATATCTGATAGAAACTATATACAATTACACGCCAGTGATGGTAAAGAAAATATAGAAATTAAAGACGAAAAATATTTTTCTCCTTTACAATCAAATTTATTCGAACTCCGCACCTCATTATCTGATAAAAACATAAGTGTAAAATATAAAGACTTTATAGCAGATGCTGTTTTAGAGTTACAAGACAATCAAGGAGGAGATCCTATCCTTCATCTGGTGGTCTCTACTGGTGATGGTAAAGAAAATTTGTTTTTGAAGAAAAATGAAAATGCTGCTATTGGGGCGCATCAACATGTTGTGGCGTTTGACAAACCTACATCACATGCTGCCAATATTTCTGAATCGGATGGGGAGTTAACCATTCAATCAGAACATCCTATAGAAACCTTTAGTATGGATACTCAAGTAGCAGGAAGATTATCCGCTGATACAATTCATCCATTAAAAATGAGAACCTTATACCGCATGGGTGATTTTTCTTTTGTTCCTAAGGCTTTTCATAAAAGTGGAAAATTAACTTGGAAATCTGGTGCTGAAAAACCTAAAGATAACAAAGATACTAAAGATGATATTTTAGTTGCAGAGGTTACAGTAGGTAATCAAACAGAAGATATAGAGGTATTGTACCGTCATGGTTTTTTACCTATTTCTAACACTAAAACAATTAATGATGTTAGTATAACATTGGCCTATGGTGCCATACCTATTACAGCGCCTTTCAAAGTGCAGTTAAACGATTTTCAACTTGAAAGATATCCGGGTTCTACGAGTCCCTCGTCATACGCCAGTGAAGTAACGGTAATAGACCAACAAGAAGAAATGCCTTTTAGAATTTATATGAATCATGTGTTAGATTATAAAGGCTATAGATTTTTTCAAGCCTCATACGATACCGACGAAAAAGGAACTGTACTTGCTGTTAATCATGATAGGCCGGGTACCATTATTTCATATTTAGGATATTTACTTATGGGCTTAGGTATGCTGTGGACATTGTTTGGTCGAGGATCAAGATTTAGTATAATTCAGCGAAAACTAAAGAAATTAAAAGTGTCTCAACAAACCATAGTTATTTTTCTCATTATGCTTGGAGCCACTCCCGTTTTAGCTGATAATGTTGAGAAACCCTTAGATAGTATTATTGAAAATCAAATCATAGACCAAACCCATGCAGCCTTGTTTGGCAGACTACTGGTTCAAGATCTCGATGGTAGAATTAAACCTATAAATTCTTTGGCTTCGGAGTTTTTAAGAAAAGTATCTAGAAAAAACTATTATAAGTCAAATAGTTATAGACTAGATGCTAACCAAGTATTTTTGGCTATTCATGCAGATCCTGCTACTTGGTCTAAAATTCCCTTAATTAAAATAGATAAACGAAAAGGAGGGGAGTTGTTTCAGGACATACGTACCAACAGCAGTGGTTTAGCATCGTTTAATGAATTTATAAAATCAGATGGTAACTATATTTTAGAAAAAGCTGTTAAAGAAGCTAATGCTAAAAAACCTGCAGAACGTAGTGAATTCGATAAAGAAATTATCACCGTTGATGAACGTTTTAACATACTTTATAATGTATTGGCCGGTAATTATCTTAAAATTTTCCCTTTAAAAGGAGATACCACAAAAACTTGGTACAGTTTTAACCATGATTTTACAAATTTTAGTGATGAAGATGCTCATTTTGCAAGAGGCATTGTACCGTTGTATTTTATGGATATCGCTTCGGCAAAAAAAACTGGAGCTTATACAGAAGCGGAAAACAGATTGGCTTACATCAAAAAGTATCAAAAGGTACTAGCTCAAGATATTATTCCTTCACCAGAAAAAATAGAGGCAGAATTATGGTATAATCAACTTAACTTGTATTTCTGGTTATTTCAAGTCTATTTTGTATTCGGACTCCTTCTCTTAACCACTGTGATTATCAAAATTTTTGTAGCTAAAAAATGGATCAACCATACATTTAATGGTTTGGTTATTTTAACGTTAATTGCTTTTATACTGCATACAGGTAATTTAATTTTACGATGGTATGTGGCAGATCATGCACCATGGAGTAATGGTTATGAGATGATTACATTTGTTGCTTGGTCTCTTATGCTATTTGGTATAGTTTTTTATAAAAAGTCTGATTTTGCACTACCTTTGGCTACATTATTTGCTGGTACTTTGCTGTTTGTGAGTTATTTAGATTGGTTAAACCCTGAGATCACAAACCTTATGCCTGTATTAAAATCGTATTGGCTTAAAATTCATGTGGCTACAATAATCAGTAGCTACGCACCCTTGGCTTTATCTGCATTATTAGGACTCATGGCTTTACTTCTAATGATCTTTAGAACTGAAAATAATAAAGCTATTATCAATATTAAAATAAAAGAACTTAGTTATATCAATGAATTGTCTATGACTATAGGTGTTTTTATTTTGGCTATAGGTACTTTTTTAGGGGGAATATGGGCCAATGAATCATGGGGACGGTATTGGGCTTGGGACCCCAAAGAAACATGGGCATTAATTAGCATAATTATTTATGCAGCGGTACTGCACTTTCACTTTATTCCTAAAATGAATAATAGGTATGTGCTCAATGTATCTAGTGTTGTAGCTTTCTTTTCTATTATTATGACTTCTTTTGGAGTGAACTATTATTTAACAGGATTACATTCTTATGCTACCGGAGATCCGGTACCAATTCCAAAATTTATATATATTGTCGTGGCTATAATTTTTGTAATTTTTGTATTGGCTTATAGAAAATTTTATACTAAAAATGATGCTAAATAAAACAATCTATTTACTTGTATTACTACTTATGGTGGGATACAATTTAAGGGCTCAAAAATTAAATAATATCGACAAAAAGAATATAAAAACAGTAATTCACACTCTTTTTGAAGGAATGAGGCAAGGTGATAGTGCTAAGGTACACAGTGTGTGTTCTCCTAAAATTAGAATGTTA
>JAUIJW010000132.1 GCA_030431085.1 Bacteroidia bacterium | reverse complement strand
TACCCTGCGGCATACTCAAACTAATGTCTATTCTATCACTAGCCGTAAAAGGAAAAAATGAAGTTCTTACCAAGCCACTAGCAATACCGCCAATAGAAATAACCAATAAGGCAATTGGCACGGCAAAACCAAGCACTTTGTTTTTTAAGAAAAATGTTAAATATGGGGCATATAATCTATCTTTTAAATAACTTAAAAATTTATCTGCGCTTTTATTGATATTTTGAAATATTTTAAAAATACCAGTGTTTTTATTTTCCTTTCTTACCAAAGCTTTTGAATGGGCAATATGAGCCGGTAAAATGATTAATGCTTCTATAAGCGATACCGCTAGTGTTAATAATACCACTGTAGAAACTTCTTTAAAAAAATCGCCTATTCTACCATCTAAAAAGTAAAACGTAGAAAAGGCTAACATGGTAGTTAAGATGGCAGAAACAATAGGAGGGATAACCTCTAGAGTACCATCGATGGCAGATCTAATAGGAGATTTCCCTTTTTGATAGTGTTGGTAAATATTTTCGCCAATTACAATACCATCATCCACTAAAATACCTATAACGATAATCATCCCGAAAAGAGATAATACATTGATAGTAACCCCTAAGTTTGCAGCAAAAACAAACATACCTAAAAAAGAAATAGGTAAACCTGCAGCCACCCAAAAAGCGAGTCTTACATTTAAAAACAGTGATAAAAATAACAATACTAGTAATACACCAACAATAGCGTTTTCTGTAAGTAATTGTGTTCTTTGTTTTAATGGGATAGATCTATCGCTTGCTACATTTAGTTTTACATTATCGTGCTGTTGGTTGAAGGTATCAATATACTCATTGATTTTATCTGCAGAAGCAATTAAATCTTCATTATTGGTATTGTTAACTTGTATTGAGATAGCTGTATTGTCATTGAAAAATAAACGATCTGGACTTTCATTCCAACGATCTCTAACATCGGCGATATCTTTTAAATAGATAATATTGCCGTTAGGATCTGCTTTCACTATTAAATGACTAAGATCATCGCCATGATATTCTCTATTTCTGGCTCGAATAAGGTAATCTTCACTATCTGTTTTAATATTACCACCAGTAATTAACAAATTGGACTGTCTTACGGCATTGGCCACTTGTTCGAAAGATAGATTGTATGCTCTTAAATCTATTTCCCTAACTGCAATTTCAATCTCTTCTGCCGGAAATCCAGTTAAACTCACCTGTGAAATACCACTCATACCGCGCAAATCATTTTCTATATCTCGCGCATAACGTTTTAAAGTGGTAAGAGGTAGATTGTCTCCACTAACTGTGAAATTAATTGTGGTCGTAGTATTTTCAATTTTAGCAATAACAGGTGGTTCCATTCCTGTAGGGAAAGAAGGTACGCGGTCTACTGCATTCTTAACATCGGCCAATACTACATCGATATCTTTATCTGTTTCTATTTCAACATTAATATTGGCAGCGTTTTCTCTCGATACAGAGGTAATTCGTTCTATACCTACAACACCTTTAAGATTATCTTCGATTTTTAAAACAACCCCTTCTTCCATTTCTAGAGGCGAAGCTCCAGGGTAGGTAAGGTTTATGGTAATATTTTTTGAATCTGTTAATGGAAAGAATGAAGATTTCATAGATAAAGCTCCAATCATTCCAAATATGATAAACGCTAAAATAAATATATTAACGGCAATAGGGTATTTAATGAAATAGGATATTATTTTTTTCATCTAAAGCAATGTCTTTGAAATTATTTGTTTTGGGTGTCAACAATTTTAACAACCATGCCAGGATAGGCTCCTGGTATAGGTTTACTCATTAGTAAATCACCATTTTTTAATCCTTTAACAATCACACTTTTATCTTTAAAGTAAACAGGATTAATGTTGACTAAATCAATGACAGAATCTTGAACAACAAAAACACTCTGGTTGTTAACCAATAAATTTCTAGGAATTTCTATAGCGTTTTTTTCAGATTTAGCTTTGAGATGAGCTTCAAGGTAAAACCCTTCTCTTAAATCATCGCCACTAACTTGAATGTAGGCTTTAACAGTTTGTGTAGATTGATCTATTCTGCCATTAACCCTTACCACGGTACCTTCCCAAGTTTTAGTTTGATCTAAATTGGTCAGTTTTACAGTATTTCCTTTTTGTAATAATTCTAAGTACTGGGCATTGATTGCAACCTCCATTTCATAAACCGATGGATTAATAAATTCGCCCAATTTCTGACCTTGCCTTACCAAAGAACCTGGGTTGACTAAGGCTTCTGTAAGTACTCCTGAAAAAGGAGCCCTTATGATGTATTTATTTAGCCTAACCTCCATGTTTTTTACATTATAGTATGAGGTATAAATATTTCTTCCAGAAATGAAAAACTTTTCTTTGTCAGATGAAGGTTCTGGTAACTTAGGTGTGGTTTTATCAAAGTCAAAACGTTTTAAATAATTCTCCCACTTTTGATATTCTTCTGGAAAGTCAAGCCTTAAATCTGGCATTATAGAGGTAATGTTATTGTAAAGATTACTTTTTTGTGCTTGTAAATTGGCATAATGTTCTTCGCTATTTATGCTCAAAATAATCTCACCTTTATGGTATAGATTACCGGCTCTAAATTCTTTTGATGAGGGTTTTAAAACACCTTGAACTTCACTAAATATTTCTATTTTATTTTTGGCAAATAGGGTTCCGTTTGCTTTTATGATAATTGGAATTTCTTGATTGGTAACTTTTTCAGCGTAAACACTTTTTATAATTTTAACTGGTTTTCTATCAGGTTTTTGGTTGTTGATAATCATCAAATACACTATAGCACTTGCCATTATTATTAAGAGGATTGCAAGTAAAATACTTAGAGATTTTTTCATGGTAATTATATATCGTATAAATTCTTAGCGTTAATATTAGATCTTATTTTTTCTAAAACTTTAAGCGTTGTTTCTATTTCTTCTTGTGAAATATGATGCTCTAATTCTAGTTTTAGCTTATTGAATATTGGTACAGATTGATTGAATAAATTCTGACCTTTTTTAGTGAGAAACACATGGTTAGTTCTTTTATCCATTTTTGAGTTTTTTCTAAAAATCAACCCTTTTTTTTCCATAGTTTGAATAAGTCGGGTTAAAGAGGTTTTAGAACGATCGGTAATGATAGCAAGATCATTTTGTATACAACCATCTTTATCTTGAAGAATTTTTAAAACTAACCATTGAGCTTTAGATAAATTAAGCTGATGTTCTTGAAAATAATCACTGATATATAGGCCGATAAACTTAGTAGTTTTACCTAAATTAGAGATTAGATTGTTCTTTATGTCAAAATCTGAATTAATAGGATTTATTTTTTTGCAAACATAAATTATTTTAATTAGTTGCATATGCAACTAATTAAATGTTAACAAAATTTTATGATTTCAGATATTGATGATTTTATGATATTCTTAAGGTTTTATTTAGGGGTAAAAGCACTATGGTTCATTCAAATTTTAGTAACTTCGTGGCCGCAAGATTTACATTTTAAACTCTATGAAAAAAATATATAACATACTGTTTTCTACAAGGTTAACAGGTATTTTGTTTTTGCTATATGCTGTTTCTATGGCCATTGCCACCTTTATTGAAAACGATTTTGGCACTCCAACAGCTAAAGCTTTAATTTATAATACTAGGTGGTTTGAATTGATCCATGTAATTTTTATGATAAATTTTATAGGAAACATTCAAAAATACAAACTATGGAGGAAAGAAAAATGGTCTGTTTTACTCTTCCATATTTCATTCGTTTTGATTATTCTAGGTGCGGCCATCACTCGATACATAAGTTATGAAGGTATCATGCCTATTTATGAAGGAGAAACGACCAATTTGATGCTATCAGACAAAGCTTATCTCAATTTACATATTGATGATAATAAAGAACAAAAAGCACCAATAGCAGAGCCATTATTATTGGCTAAAAAACCAAATCACAATTCAAGTTTTATTGCAGCAACAACAAACTTTTTATATGCGTTAAAGGGAGGTAATGATTTTGAAATTAATACAGATTTTAAAGGGAAACCCGTGACAGTAAAATATGTCAACTACATTCCTAACGCTTATGAAACACTTATTCAAGATGATGCCGGGACAAAATATTTAAAAATCGTAGAATCTGGTGGTGGTAGCAGGCATGAACACTATATAAAGGCTGGTGAAACAGCGAATATGCATAATGCTTTGATATCTTTTGAGAACCCAACAGAAAATGCCATTAATATTTTTACAGAAAACGACACCTTAAGAATTAAATCGCCATTTAACGGTAAATATATGGTTATGGCTAGCCAATCAAGAGGAGAAGTGATAAAAGATTCTGTACAGACATTTCATTTAAGATCGCTGTATCAAATTAAGAATTTACAGTTCGTAATTCCTGAACCAGCAGTTAAAGGGCAAATGAAAATGGTGTCTGGTGATAAAGATGAACACCCTTCAGATTTATTAGAAATAGAAATTGCTACAGATCAAGATAAGAAACAATTGAGCTTGTATGGTAGTGCCTTAAGAGCAGAATCGCCAGATATTTTTACTTTAGATGGACTTAATTTTAGAGTAAGTTATGGGTCTAAACAAATTGAATTGCCTTTTTCTGTTAAGCTAAGAGATTTTCAGCTAGAGCGTTACCCGGGTTCAATGAGTCCAAAATCTTATGCAAGTGAAATTACCGTAATAGATCAACCTAATAATAAGGAGTTTGATTTTAGAATTTTTATGAATCATGTGCTAGACTATCAAGGTTATCGTTTTTTTCAATCAAGTTATAATGATCAAGGTGAAGTAGAACAAACATTTTTGTCTGTAAATCACGATATGTTAGGTACTTGGACAACCTACATCGGTTATGCCTTTTTATTTCTAGGCTTAATTTGGACATTATTTGAAAAGAAAACCAGATTTGGTGCTTTACGCCATAATCTGAGAAAAATTGCAAAGAAAAAAGCAGCATTAACCTTACTTATGGCCGTGGGTTTTGTTGGAATCTCTCAATCGCAACACAATCACAATCAGCAATACAAATCAATAGACTCTTTAATTGCTACACATAATATCTCTAAAGAGCACGCACAGCGATTTGGCGAATTGGTCATTCAAGATGAGGGTGGGCGAATGAAGCCAGTTAATACTTTTGCCTCAGAATTGTTACGTAAGGTAAGTAAAAAAGATACTTACAATGATATGGATGCGAATCAGGTGCTGGTATCTATGGTAATTAGTCCTAGAGCATGGTATTTTGTACCTTTTATTTATATCAAGAAAGAGAATACCAAATTACGCGACATATTAGGTATATCGCATGATCAAAAGTACGCCAGATTTTCCGATTTATTTACAACAGAAGGCGCCTATAAATTGAAAGATGAAGTTGCGCAGGCTCACCAGCAAAAAATAAAGAATAAATACCAAGAAAGTGTTTTAAATGTAGATTTAAGGGCTAATTTACTTTTTGGTGCATTAGAAGGAGGGATTTTTAGATTTTTCCCCCTCGAGGGAGATCCCAACCATAAATGGTATTCTAATAATGATGTGGCCCATGCTGGATTTAAGGGGACAGATTCTTTATATGTGGGTAAAATCATACCGCTTTATTCAAGAGCCGTAGTAGAAGCTTTAGATGATGATGATTATACTACTGCAGATCAATTGCTCGATAGTATGCATAAATACCAAAGAAAATTTGGCGAGGAAGTTGTGCCTTCAGAAAAGAAGATTAAACTGGAGTTGTTTTACAATAAATACGATATTTTTAAATCATTATACATGTACTATATGTTAGCAAGTTTAGTGCTGTTTATAGTGGTGATAGTTAATATTTTTAAGGTCAATCGTACCGTTAACTTGTTGATTAAAATTGCATGTGGTGTTATATTAGCTCTTTTTGCATATCATACTTTAGGTTTAGGGATACGATGGTATATTTCTGGACATGCACCGTGGAGTAATGGTTATGAATCTATGATTTACGTGTCTTGGGCAACGATGCTTTTTGGCTTGTATTTTGGAAGGAAATCTCCTTTAACATTGGCTGCAACAACGTTTGTAACGTCAATGTTGTTGATGGTAGCCCATTGGAATTGGATGGATCCGTCGATTGGCAATTTAGTACCAGTTTTAGATTCTTATTGGTTAATGGTACACGTGGCTGTTATTGTAGCCAGTTATGGGCCATTTACCATTAGTATGATTTTAGGTATGGTGGCCTTAGTACTTTATATGGTAACCACACAGAATAATAAGAAAAAATTAAACCTAGCTATAAATGAAATCACTACCATAAGTGAAATGTCATTAACCATTGGGTTAGTTATGTTGGTGATCGGTAACTTCTTAGGTGGTATTTGGGCTAATGAAAGTTGGGGTAGATATTGGGGATGGGATCCTAAAGAAACCTGGGCATTGATTAGTATTATGATCTATTCCTTTGTGCTACATATGAGATTAATACCTGGCTTAAAGAGTAAATTTACCTTTAATATGGTTACAGTTTTTGCATTTTCAAGTATATTAATGACTTATTTAGGAGTAAATCACTTATTGTCGGGATTACACT
>JAUIJW010000131.1 GCA_030431085.1 Bacteroidia bacterium | reverse complement strand
TACCCAATAGTCATCCCAGCAATGGTAGCAGAAAGTAAAGAGGCAATAGAACCTCCAATTAATGCCTTAATACCAAATTCTGATAATGTTTTTCTTTGGCCTGGTGCGATAGATCCTATGCCGCCAATTTGTATGCCTATAGATGCAAAATTAGCAAAACCGCATAACATATACGTCGCCATAATGATAGATTTATTATAGTTGAGGTGTATGGTATTGGATACATTTTTTAAATCGGCTAATTGAATATAACCAATAAATTCACTAGCAGCTAATTTAATACCTAAAAGTTGTCCCATCAACATCATGTCTTCTTTGGCAACACCGATAAGCCACATTAATGGCGCGAAAACTATACCGAGTATCGATTCTAAGGTGAGTTTAGGGTATGGTGTATGATCGGCCATCCAACTATTAAGTGTAGTGATGTCTCCAACCCATCCTAAGATACCATTAATCATGGCAATAAAAGCTACAAAAACTAAAAGCATGGCGCCTACGTTTACAGCAAGTTTTAAGCCTTCTGTGGTACCATTTGAGATGGCATCTAATAAATTACTACCAATTTTATCTGTAGAAACCTTAACATCTTTATTAACGGTTTCTATTTGAGGATATAGGATTTTTGAAATGACAATGGCTCCTGGCGCAGCCATTACAGAAGCCGCTAACAAGTGCTTTGCAAATCTTAAACGTAGCACAGGATCGTCTCCACCTAAAAAGCCTATATAAGCGGCCAAAACTGCTCCAGCTACTGTAGCCATTCCGCCAACCATAACAAGTAGCATTTCTGACTTGTTCATTTTTTCGAGGTAGGCCTTGATTAATAAAGGGGCTTCAGTTTGACCTAGAAACACATTTCCAGCAATGGATAAGCTTTCTGCTCCAGAAATTTTTAATGATTTACTAAGTAGCCATGCCATAGCTTTGACTATTTTTTGAATAATACCAAGGTAAAATAACACAGAGGTTAGGGCAGAAAAAAAGATAATTGTAGGTAATACTTGAAATGCAAAAATGTATCCAAAGGTATCCATATCAACAACCAATCCTTCAAACAAAAATTTACTTCCTGCTCTAGTAAACTCTAAAACGTTTACAAATATTTGTCCAACAGATTCAAATGCCGCTTGAATAAATGATACTTTTAATACACCAATAGCAATAAATAATTGTATAAGTAAACCAATACCGACGGTTTTCCAGTTAATGGCTTTTTTATTAGAACTGAATAAATAAGCTAGGGCAATTAAAGATACCATACCAATAGCTCCACGAATTACTGATTGTAAGCTAATGCCAGAACTAGGAATAATTGAAGTTGAATTTTCTTGTGAAAATATTGGGCTAATAGCAAATAACAGAAAAAACAATAAAAGAGATTTTTTCATGAGAGGTGTTATTTTTTTTCTCGCTTTGAAATTTCATCTCTAATTTTTGCTGCCAATTCATAATCTTCATTATTAACGGCTTGCTCGAGTTGTTGTTTTAACTCTTCCATGGTATTGTTGGCATATGTTGAAGTTTCTTCAACGATATCTGTGACAAGCTCTTCCATTTTAAATTTGGACTTGCTTAATTCACTTTCGTCTTTAATTTTTAAAATAATACCGGCTTTATCTAAAATGTTTTCGAAAGTAAAAATAGGCGCATTAAATCTTGTAGCTAAAGCAATGGCATCAGACGTTCTAGCATCAATAATTTCTTCGATTTTGTCGTGTTCGCAAATTAGGCTAGAATAAAATACACCGTCAACTAATTTATGTATAATAACCTGTTTGACAATAATTTCGAACCGTTCGGCAAAAGTCTTAAATAGATCATGGGTTAAAGGTCTTGGTGGTTTTATCTCCTTTTCTAGAGCAATAGCAATAGATTGAGCTTCAAAAGCTCCTATAATAATTGGTAAAGTTCTTTCACCTTCAACTTCACTTAAAACCAAAGCATAAGCACCGCTTTGGGTTTGACTGTAAGATATTCCTTTAATATTTAATCTAACTAAACTCACTTTAACTCTAATTCTCGAAATTGTATTGAACAGATTTTTTAAACCTACAAAATTATAAAAGACTGTCAAATTAAGGACTATAAACATCCTAAAAATAAGACAGCCTTTAAGGTCACAATTTACTAAAATTATGTGGTTTTATGAATTACTTTTAAATTCTTTTAATTTTTCAATAAGTTTTGGAACTACTTCGAAAGCATCGCCCACAATACCATAGTCTGCAGCTTTAAAGAAAGGAGCGTCTGGATCTGTGTTAACGACAACCTTAACTTTAGAAGAATTGACTCCTGCTAAATGCTGAATAGCTCCAGAAATACCAATAGCGATGTATAAATTAGAGGTTACAGGTTTACCTGTTTGGCCAACATGCTCACTATGTGGTCTCCAACCTAAATCAGAAACAGGTTTAGAACAAGCGGTGGCCGCACCTAAAACATCGGCAAGTTCTTCAATCATTCCCCAATTTTCGGGGCCTTTTAAACCTCTTCCACCAGATACTACAATATCGGCATCTGCAATACTCACTTTACCTGTTGTTTTATCAATGGCTTTAGAAGTTAAACCAAAGTCGGCATCATTTAAACTAGGCTCAAAGGGCTCAATACTTGATGCAGCTTTATTTTCAATTAACCCAAAAGAATTTTTAGATAACCCAATCACTTTTATAGGTGTATTGATTATAGAATGGTTAAATCCTTTTGAAGAAAAGGCTTTTCTTTTTACCATGAATGGGCTGATTTGAGAAGGAGCTTCTACAGCATTAGAGGCATATCCAGCCTTTAATTTTGCCGCTACAAGAGGCGCTATATACAAACCATTACTACTAGAGTCTATGATGACAATTTCTGCCTGATGCTGTTCTACTGCTTGGCCAATAACATCGGCATAAGCCCTAGCGTTAAATGTGTTTAATTGGTCATTGTTAACCACTAATATTTTATCGGCACCATAAGTGCTAATATCGTTAGTGTTATCGGTATTAATGACAAGGACCGTTAGATTTTTTTGTGCTTTTTCAGCCACTGCTTTGCCATAAGAGATTACTTCTAAAGCAGATTTTTTGAATTTTCCTTCCGAATTATCGGCAAATACTAATACAGACATAGTTATATTTTTATCGCAATATTATGCGTATGATTGTTATTTTTTTAAATTACTTTAGCTTCATTATGTAGCAAGTCAATGAGTTCTTCAACGTGATCTGCATCAACTAATTTACATTCAGATTTTGGTGCAGTATTTTCATAATGATCTGTGCTTGTCGCCGGATCAGCATTGATAGGCTCAACAACTTGAAGTGGCTTTTTTCTTGCCATCATGATACCTCTCATGTTTGGAATGCGTAAATCAGATTCTTCTACAACACCTTTTTGACCTGCCACCACCAATGGTAAGTTACCTTCAAGTGTTTCTTTACCACCATCGATTTCTCTAATGATAGTGGCCGTACTGCCGTCTATTTCTAGACCAATGCAGGCGTTTACAAAGTTAAAATCTAATAGTGATGATAAAATACCTGGCACCATACCACCGTTATAGTCAATAGATTCTTTACCTGTTAGAATTAGATCATAACCTCCAGATTTTGCGACCTCTGCTATTTGTTTGGCCACATAAAAACCATCTGTAGGCTCGGCATTAATTCTTATAGCTTCATCTGCTCCAATAGCTAAAGCTTTTCTTATGGTAGGCTCTGTATTTGAAAGACCAACGTTTACTACGGTAACAGTTGCGCCTTGTTTTTCTTTAAACCACATGGCTCTAGTAAGTACAAACTCATCATATGGGTTGATAACAAATTGAACACCATTGGTGTCGAACTTTGTATCATTTTCTGTAAAATTAATCTTAGAAGTAGTGTCCGGAACATTACTTATGCAAACAAGTATTTTCATAGGGTTTATCTTTAGTTAAGAATAACATCGTTTTACTGATTGACGAAATTAAGAAATATTTTTCAATATATTATGCATGCATAATAAAAAAATGTAATATTCTTTATGATAAAGCTCGATTAAATGACAAATTAACCTAATGATAAAAATTGTAGTCAACCGCTATTAATTTCAGTGTATTTTCATTATTTTTGCTCTCCTTTTAATTTATTAAGATGAAAGTAAAACAGTTTAGAGAAGTAATTGCCGAAGCCATGAGTGAAGAAATGCGTAGAGATGAATCTGTGTATTTGCTAGGTGAAGAGGTAGCAGAATATAATGGAGCTTATAAAGCCTCCAAAGGCATGTTAGATGAATTTGGCGATAAAAGGGTAATTGATACACCAATTGCAGAGCTAGGTTTTGCTGGTATTGCCGTAGGTTCTGCCATGAATGGGAATAGACCTATAGTTGAATTCATGACCTTTAACTTCTCATTGGTTGGAATTGATCAAATTATCAATAATGCTGCTAAAATTCGTCAAATGTCAGGCGGTCAATTTAATTGCCCTATCGTTTTTCGTGGTCCAACGGGGTCTGCCGGACAATTAGGAGCAACACATTCGCAGTCGTTCGAAAATTGGTACGCCAATACACCAGGATTAAAGGTGATTGTACCTTCTAATCCTTACGATGCTAAAGGGTTGTTGAAAGCGGCAATAAGAGATGATGATCCGGTGATTTTTATGGAATCTGAACAAATGTATAGTGATAAAGGTGAAATTCCTGATGGTGAATATCTTTTACCTATTGGAGTGGCCGATATCAAAAGAAAAGGTACTGATGTGACGGTGGTGTCTTTTGGTAAAATTATTAAAGAAGCATACAAAGCGGCTGACATTCTTGAAAAGGAAGGTATTTCTTTAGAGATTATCGACTTAAGAACTGTAAGACCAATGGATCATGATACCATTTTGGCATCTGTTAAGAAAACTAATAGATTGATTATTCTAGAAGAGGCTTGGCCATTTGCCAGTGTAGCTTCAGAAATTACGTATCAAGTTCAAGACAATGCATTTGATTATCTCGATGCGCCTATACAAAGAATTACTACGGCAGATACACCGGCGCCATTCTCACCTGTGTTATTAGAAGAATGGTTGCCAAATGCAGACGATGTGATTAAGGCAGTAAAAAAAGTAATGTACCAATAAAGAAGATATAATAGATATAGAAACCATCGAATTTTCGATGGTTTTTTTTTTGCTAAAATAACGCTAAAAGTATATTATTGTTGTAAGATAATTTTATATTTGAGATTGTAAAGCTTGCAAGACAAGAGTTTTGGAATCGAGGTGCTAAAAAAAAATAATTGTGCAAAAAAATAACGCAGAAAATAGTTTTGTAGAATATTATATTGAGGATGGCTTTTTGATGTTAAAAGCTGAAAACAAGACTAATGATGTTAAAAAAATACAAAGAGATTTAGATAAATCTTACTTGCAAATTCATTTTTGCATTCAAAATCAAATGAAACTCTTTTTTAACCAAGGAACCTATGCCTTAGATTTGGGTGAAAACAGGTCTTATTTATTGTATAACCCAGATCAAGATTTACCTATTGATATTCATTTAAATCCACATTCTAAATTGATATCAATATTGGTAACTATTGAAAAATTTCACACTTTTTTTACGCAAGAAGCCGGCTTGATTCATTTTCTAAAAAAAGAAAACTTAAGTAAAAAATATTATTCAGATAAAGATTTAAACCCTAACGAAATAGTAGTACTCAATCAGTTGTTTAATTATGGGCTTCATTCTGCATTAGAGAAATTATATACAAAGGGTAAAGTGTATGAGTTGTTGAGCTTATATTTTAATAAGTCAGATCCATCGGCTGCTCATAATTGCCCGTTTTTAGAAGACGAAGTTAATGTAGAGAAAATTCAGCACGCGAAAAATATTTTAATAGAAAATATGATAGATCCGCCCACCTTAAGTGAATTGGCCGATCAAGTAAAAATTCCACTTCAGCACCTCAAAGATGGTTTCAAACACATTTATGGAGAAACAGTATTTGCATTTTTATTCAATTATAAAATGGAATATGCCAGAAGACTTTTAGCTACTAAGAAGTACAATATTGCAGAAACAAGCATTGAAGTAGGGTATAGTACACCAAGCCATTTCATAGCAGCCTTTAAAAAGAAATTTGGTGCCACCCCCAAAAAATATATGAGTAGCTTATAGCAATTTTAACGAATAAACACCTGCGAATAAAGAGTTGTATATAAAATTTGAATAAATTTGCAGGGCTACGCGATTTCCTTTCATTTAGAAAGGAATTTTTATTGCGACGAATATGAAATTGAAAAAAACATTGACCATCATCTTTTTAATGATATCTGGCTTAGTAATAGGGCAGGTAAAAGTTAGTGGTATTATTGTAGATCAAGATAAAAATCCTGTTCCTTTCTGTAATGTTATTTTTAAAGGTACTACAGAGGGTACCATTTCTAATGAAGACGGGAAGTTTTATTTGCAATCAGACAGTTCGCATAAAGAGTTGTTGGTGTCATTCGTTGGCTTTCAAACTAAAACAGTACCTATTTCGGGGAATAATTATGATCTTACTATAGTTTTAGAAGAGGAAAGAGATCAGTTGAAAGAAGTGGTAGTTTATTCTGGTAAAGTTCCTAAAAAGGGAAATCCAGCCATTGCCATTTTAAAAAAGGTTTGGGCAAAAAAACGTCAGA
>JAUIJW010000130.1 GCA_030431085.1 Bacteroidia bacterium | reverse complement strand
AGGGTGCTAAATCTCCCGATGCCCCCAAAGAGCCTTGAGTATAAATTATTGGATAAATTTCATGGTTATAAAAATCAATGAGTCGTTCAACCGTTTCTAACTGCACACCTGAATGCCCATAACTTAAAGATTGTATTTTAAGCAATAACATTAATCTAACAATATCTTTAGGTACTGTCTCACCAGTACCACAGGCATGTGATTTTACCAAGTTTTCTTGAAGCTTTGTTAAATCTTGCCGATTAATTTTTACATTATATAAAGCACCAAAACCAGTATTAATACCATAGATAGGATCTTTATGACGTTCTAATTTCTCATCTAAAAAAACTCTACAAGCTTTTATTCTTTCTTTAGACTGTTCTGATAATTGTATTTTTTTATGAGTAAATACAATATCTCTTATGGTTGGCAAATTAATCTGATGATCGTCTATGGTATAGAAATTCTCCATTTTCTATTTTTTTTACAAAAAAACATCAAACAATTTACTAATTAAAAATTTACGGCTAAATATTTTGTTAAAAATATAAAAGGAGTTTTGCATTAAATTATATTAACTATTTTTGGGCCGATTCTACAAATTGAATCACTTTTTTTGAGTTTTTAAATAAAATTAAACGATTAAAACCAACTTATGAAAAAAATTATCTTGATACTTACTGCCATTGCAGTAATATCTTGCCAACAAAAAGAAAATAAATCTGTAGATTACGCCATATTTAGCGGTTCCATTACCAACAGCAACAGCGGCGTTTTAAAAGTCTCTTCTTCCGAAAAGGTTATTAATGAAATTAACCTCAATAGCGACGGCACCTTCAAAGACACTCTTAGAAATATTACTACCGGATACTATAATTTTAAATTTGGTAATGAATCTTCTAAGCTGTATTTAGAGCCTGGATTTGAACTTAATTTACAACTTAATCCAAGTGAATTTGATGAGTCTATTACCTATACTGGTATTGGAGCCGATGAAAATAATTATCTCGCAAAAAAAATTGTAAACCAAGAAAAATTGGCAGCGATAAGTTCGTACAAACACTTAGGTTCATTAGATGAAAATCAATACATCAAAACTGTTGATTCTCTAAAATTACTAGCGGAAGATTTTTTAACATCTCAAAACCTGAAAAATAAATATTTTATCAATCTCGAACAAGCTGATATTCACTACGGGTGGATTAATAATCTTTCTAGATTTGAATTATATAAAAGATTCATTAGTAAAAACCCTAAATTTAAGAAATCTGATAACTTCCCTGAAATTGCCTCTCAAGTTGATCTTGAAAATGAAGACCTCATGAAGGTTAATAACTATAGAACTTTTGTGGCTAGTCATTATCAAGAAATTGCTACAGATTTAGCCAAAAATGATAGCATTGAGGCCGATATTGCTCTTTTAAAAACCATAGTAAAAGATGTAAAATCTCCGGTTATTAAAGAAAATTTACTGTATAATAATGCCAAATACGGTATTACTTATACCAAAGAATTGCAAAACTATTATGATATATTCATGGCTAACTCTACCAATGATGAGCACAAGAAAGATATCACGGAAAAGTATAATAAGCGTCAGAAATTAAGTAAAGGCGCTGATTCACCATCATTTAAAGACTACGAGAACTATGCAGGTGGCACTTCTTCGTTAGAAGATTTTAGAGGTAAGTATGTGTATGTAGATGTTTGGGCCACCTGGTGCGGTCCTTGCAAAAGAGAAATTCCACATTTAAAGGAGGTTGAGAAAAAATACCATGATAAGGATATTGTATTTATTAGCATGAGTATTGATGCGGCTAAAGATCATGATAAATGGAAAAAGATGGTTAAAGAAGAAGAATTAGGTGGTGTACAACTATTTGCTCCAAACGATTGGAAATCTCAGTTTGTTAAAGATTATGGCATCTTAGGCATTCCAAGGTTTATTTTAATTGATCCTGATGGTAAAATTGTAGACTCGAATGCTCCTAGACCGTCCTCTAAAGAATTAATTAATCTATTTACAGAACTTAATATTTAATCTGGTAGGTAAAACGATAAAAACTCGTCAAACACAGAGAGTTTAACAAATCATTAAAACAATTATCGCAATAATCAATTAAATTTGTGCGATTAAAAATTTGAAAATGAAAAAAGTAATTTATGTCTTAGCTTTAGTTGCTATTATGGTTTCTTGTAAAAAAGAAACTCCTAATGATTTTGTTACCTTACAAGGTACAATTCAAAATTATGATGGTGAATCATTAACAATTTACGGTAAAAAGGATTTTAAAACTATTTTTGTGGATGAAAATGGTATTTTTAGAGATACCTTAACCGTTGAGGATGGTTTTCACGGACTTAAAATAGGTGAGAAACAATCTGTTATTTACCTTAAAAATGGTTATGTTTTAGATATTGAAACCGATTATGAACAATATCCTACCGCTATAACTTTTAAAGGCAAAGGTAAAGCCGATAACCAATATATTCTTGATAAAATGGCCTTTATTAAAAATGAAAATCTCGAAAGCCCTAATGCTGTTTTTGAATTAGAAAAAGAAGCGTTTGATGCCAAAATGAATTCACTTGAAAGTGATTTGGAAAAACTTATTGTCGATGCAGAAGACTTAGACGAAACTCTAGCAGCGCAAGAACGAGAAGCTAATCAAAAATTACTAGAGTTTTTTAATTCTAACTATCAAGCACAGCACACGTCATCTGTAAGGCTAAAAAAAGGCGCTCCATCACCTAAATTCAACTACCCTAATACAGAAGGCGAAAATGTATCTTTAGATGATTTAAAGGGAGATTATGTATATGTAGACGTATGGGCTACTTGGTGTGGGCCATGTAAAAAAGAAATCCCCCATTTAAAAGAAATTCAAAAAGAATATGAGGGTAAAAATATCTCTTTCGTAAGCTTGTCTATTGATAAACAAGAAAATAAAGATAAATGGCTTGAGATGGTAAAAAATGAGCAATTATCTGGTATCCAAATCATGGCAGATAAAGATTTCAGATCTGATTTTGTAACGGCTTACAGCATTAATGCCATTCCTAGATTTATTTTAATCGATAAGGAAGGAAATATCTTAGATGCCAATGCTCCTAGACCATCAGACCCCCGATTAAAAGAATTGTTTAGTTCATTAAATTTATAACATAACCACTTAAAGCCTTCATTTAATGGAGGCTTCTTTTTTTAACTGATATGATGATTAATTTATTTAGAGTACTTAGCTATTTAGAAGGTATTTCATATATCTTACTTTTATTTATTGGCACACCTTTAAAATACTTTGGCGGCAATGATATACTTGTTAAGTTATTAGGTATGCCTCATGGTTTACTATTCATTGCATATATTATAATGGCATTCTATATCAAATCACAGTTCAATTGGTCAACCAAAGATTTTGCTCTTATACTATTAGCTTCCATTATTCCTTTCGGAACATTTATGGTAGACAAAAAATACCTAAAATCTGTTAAATCATAACTTATTTTGTCAATTTGACTTGAATTTTAAATTATTTCTGTCAAAATGACATTAAAATTCTTGGCAATCTAACTTGGAACACCTTTTGAGATTCATAGGGAAAATAATACAACTATGAATTTCAATAATTTCACAATAAAAAGTCAAGAAGCCATACAAAAAGCGCAGCAAATTGCGCATGGATATGGCCAACAACACATCGAAAATGCACATTTATTAAAAGCCATTTTTGAAGTGGATGAAAATGTCACACCTTTTATTTTAAATAAATTAGGTGTCAATTTAAAAGTCATCAAGCAAACCCTAGATAGTATAATTACAGGCTTTCCTAAAGTTGAAGGGGCAGATATTATGCTATCAAAGAAAGCCAATCAAACCCTTTTAAATGCGGTAAAAATAGCTCAAGACATGAAAGATGAATACGTGTCTATCGAGCATCTATTAATTGCTATCGTCAAATCAAAAAGTGATACTGCTCAACTTTTAAAAGATAATGGAGTTAACCTTTCTGATTTGAATAATGCCATCAATGAAATTAGAAAAGGCAATAAAGTAACATCTCAAGGTGCAGAAGACACCTACAATGCCCTATCCAAGTATGCTAAAAATTTAAACCAGCTGGCTAACGAAGGGAAATTAGATCCTGTGATTGGATGAAGAAATTAGACGAATTTTACAAATCCTATCTAGACGTACCAAAAACAACCCAATTCTTATTGGAGAGCCTGGTACAGGTAAAACTGCCATTGCAGAAGGTTTAGCACATAGAATTGTAAAGGGCGATGTACCCGAAAACCTGCAAAACAAAGTAATCTATTCTCTAGATATGGGTGCTCTTATTGCAGGAGCAAAATACAAAGGTGAATTCGAAGAACGATTAAAATCAGTTGTTAAAGAAGTAATTTCGGCAGAAGGAGAAATAGTACTCTTTATCGACGAAATCCATACCCTAGTTGGCGCTGGTGGTGGTGAAGGCGCGATGGATGCTGCCAATATTTTAAAACCTGCTCTGGCTCGTGGTGAGCTACGTGCCATAGGAGCTACAACTTTAGACGAATATCAAAAATACTTTGAAAAAGATAAAGCTCTAGAACGACGTTTTCAAAAAGTAATGGTTGATGAGCCCGATACAGAAAGTGCAATTTCAATCTTAAGAGGTATTAAAGATAAATACGAAGTACATCACAAGGTTCAAATAAAAGACAGCGCAGTAATTGCAGCCGTTGAATTATCTCAGCGCTATATTTCTGATCGCTTTTTACCAGATAAGGCCATCGATTTAATGGATGAAGCTGCCTCTAAATTGAGAATGGAAATCAACTCTAAACCAGAGGAACTTGATGTTCTTGATAGAAAAATTATGCAGTTAGAAATTGAAATTGAAGCCATTAAAAGAGAAAATGATAAAGAAAAGCTAAAATCTCTAAAAGAAGAATTGGCCAATATCAAAGAAAAAAGAAATGGCATTCATACGAAATGGACTAGCGAAAAGGAGATTGTAGATAACATTCAAACTGCTAAACAAAATTTAGACAATCTTAAGCTTGAAGCAGATAGAGCAGAACGAGAAGGCAATTATGGATTGGTTGCTGAAATTCGATACGGAAAAATTCAAAAAGAACAAGAACAGTTAGATCAATTACAAAAAGAACTTGATAAAAATCAAGATAATGCACTTATTAAAGAAGAAGTAACCAGTGAAGATATTGCAGAAGTTGTTGCTAAATGGACTGGAATTCCGGTACAAAAAATGCTACAAAGTGATCGTGTAAAATTACTTCATCTAGAAGAAGAATTGCATAAGAGAGTTATTGGTCAGAATGAGGCTATTCAAGCAGTTTCGGATGCGGTTAGAAGATCTAGAGCAGGACTTCAAGACAACAAGAAACCGATAGGATCTTTCTTGTTTTTAGGAACCACTGGAGTAGGAAAAACTGAACTTTCTAAGGCTTTGGCAGAGTATTTGTTTGATGATGAAAGTGCAATGACTAGAATAGACATGAGTGAATATCAAGAACGACATGCTGTAAGTAGGTTAATTGGTGCGCCTCCAGGTTATGTTGGCTATGATGAAGGTGGTCAATTAACAGAGGCTGTTAGAAGAAAACCTTATTCGGTAGTACTTTTAGACGAAATCGAAAAAGCACATCCAGACACTTTTAATATCTTATTACAAGTGCTAGACGAAGGTAGATTAACAGATAATAAAGGTAGGGTTGCAGATTTTAGAAACTCTATTATCATCATGACCTCTAACATGGGTTCATCAATTATTCAAGATAATTTTGAAAATCTAGATACTGATGGCGATTTAGAACCTGTGCTCGAAATCACTAAAAATGAAGTCATGGGCTTATTAAAAAAATCAATAAGACCAGAATTTCTAAACAGAATAGACGAAATAATTATGTTCACTCCTCTAAACAAAAAAGAGGTAAGACAAATTGTTAAATTACAACTTAATGCATTGGCTAAGATGCTTGAAGATAAGAACATCTCTTTTAGCAACACAGAGGAGGCTCTTGAAACATTAACCAAAAAAGGATATAATCCTCAATTTGGTGCAAGACCAATTAAAAGAGTAATTCAAAAAGAAGTCTTAAATAATTTATCGAAAGAATTACTTGCGGGCAACATTACTGCACAGAGTAATATTCTCCTCGATTCGTTTAATGATGAATTGGTTTTTAGAAATAAATAATTTGGATTAGACTTTAAATTAGATTCGAAAAAACCAGTTCTCAAAAAAGCCCTTTTAATTTTTAAAAGGGCTTTTACATTTTGTCATATTTAATTGATTATTAACTGATAAAATGTCATTATATAAAGTTATAATACTGATATTTTGTCAGTTTTATTGTTTGGCATTTTATTTGAAATGTACCAAGTATAACTTAAAAAAATAATAATTATGTTAGTAAAAAGAACCTCAACATTGCCAAATATATTTGATGAATTATTTAATGATTTGGCCATTAGAACAAACGATACTTTAAAAAAATTTCAACCAGCTGTTAATGTAAAAGAAAACGAAAAAAATTACGAGCTGTATTTGGCAGCTCCTGGTTTGAATAAAGATGATTTTCAAATTGATGTTCACGATGATGTCTTAACGATTGCTGTAGAAAAAGAAGTTAACAATAAACAGGACAACGAAGATCACTTTACATTAAGAGAGTACAGTTATCAATCGTTTAAGAGAACGTTCAATTTACCATCTGAGCAAATCGATGCTGAAAGTATCAAAGCCAAGTACG
>JAUIJW010000129.1 GCA_030431085.1 Bacteroidia bacterium | reverse complement strand
TGATGAGCTTACTAATAGTAATGGCTTAGATATTAATGATAATGAAACCCAATGGATTGTAGATGATAATACTATTACAGGTTCTTTAAATCCTTTTGATTTATCTCTAAATCCTGATTTCGTAGCCGCAAAAGATGTTGAAAATATTAATCTAGACGATCTAGTTGCCATAGTCTATATCAATAATGAGGTGAGAGTGTATCCATACAGATTTATAAGTAAATTTGAAACGATTAATGATCAATCTGGAGATACCCAATTCGCTGTAACTTATTGCCCACAAACCAAAAGTACCCTATGTTTTAATAGACTATTCAAAAAAGAATTACTAACACTAAAGGCCTCTGGTTATTTACATTATGATAATTTAGTAGCTATAGATGAAACTACCAATACATTTTGGTCTCAAATGAAAGCTACATCCATAAAAGGCAAATATGCAGAATCTCAGCTAGAAACAATGCATACTATTGAAACAACTTGGAAAACCGTTTTAAACTATTTTCCTGAAGCTAAAGTTTTTGCCGAATCTAATGTAAACAAATCTACTAATCCTAAATCTAAACAGGTAGATTTTAATCAAGGTGATTTAGTTTATGGAATTATTCAATTCAATTTTAACGCTTCAGATCATAATGTATATACTTATAGTTATAAGCATTTCAAAGAAAACAATACACTATATAAGCTATCTGTTTCTGGACAGCAAATAATTACCATTGGTAATACGAGTATTGGTTATATTACTTCCTTCATTAATGATACCCCTACTGTGAGCTACATGCCAGTGATAGATAGGTTTCCTGTAGTATTAAAAGATTCTAACAATAATTATTGGAATGTATTTGGTGTTTGCGTTGAAGGACCTAGAGTGAATGACCGACTCAGTTCTCCGATAAATTATTTTGCACTTTGGTGGGCCTGGGAAGATTTTTATGTTAACATCGAAATTCAATAAATCAATTTTTTATCGAATGAATTTACCCTGATCTCTATCACTCTCAAAACAAAAAAACTCCATTCATTAGAATGGAGTTTTTTATTTCATGCTTTAGCTTACTCTTAGTCTACCAAGATAATCACTTTATTGTCGTTCATTTCTACGGTACCTCCTTTGATTTGAAGTACAGTGTCTTTATGTTTACCGGCTGTGAATTTATCTCTAAAATCTTCTTCAATGGTTACTTCACCCTCGAATTTAACCTCACCTTCTTGCAATAACGATACAATAGGAGCATGGTTATTCAACATTTGAAATTGTCCATCTACACCTGGCACTGTCACCGAATTCACTTCTCCTCTAAATATACTAGCTTCGGGAGTTACTATTTCTAAAAACATTTGAGTTCTTTTTATTTCAATTATTCAGCTTCAGCTAACATCTTCTCACCAGCTTCTATCGCTTCTTCTATACTTCCTTTAAGGTTAAAAGCAGCTTCTGGGTATTTATCTAATTCACCATCCATAATCATGTTAAATCCTTTGATGGTATCTTTAATATCTACTAATACTCCTGGGATCCCTGTAAATTGCTCTGCCACGTGGAATGGCTGAGATAAGAAACGAGATACTCTACGTGCTCTATGAACCGCTTGTTTATCTTCTTCGCTCAATTCATCCATACCCAAAATAGCGATAATATCTTGTAATTCTTTATTGCGTTGTAATAACTCAATTACTCTTTGAGCACACTTATAATGCTCATCGCCAAC
Organism: Bacteroidia bacterium; assembly: GCA_030431085.1. Taxonomy (GTDB): domain Bacteria; phylum Bacteroidota; class Bacteroidia; order Flavobacteriales; family Flavobacteriaceae; genus Lutimonas. The sequence continues at coordinate 5,041 of JAUIJW010000129.1, read as the reverse complement.
AATTTCTGGAGTTAAAATTCTAGAAGTAGAATCTAAAGGATCTACCGCTGGGTAAATACCTAATTCAGCAATTTTACGAGACAGTACTGTTTTAGCATCTAAGTGGGCAAAGGTTGTAGCAGGTGCCGGATCTGTTAAATCATCTGCAGGTACATATACGGCCTGTACAGAAGTAATAGAACCATGCTTAGTTGAAGCAATTCTCTCTTGCATCGCTCCCATCTCTGTAGCTAAGGTTGGCTGATAACCTACTGCCGATGGCATACGACCTAATAAGGCAGATACCTCAGAACCTGCTTGTGTAAATCTAAAGATATTGTCAATAAAAAATAAAATATCTTTTCCTTGATCTTCACCAGCGCCATCTCTAAAATATTCAGCAATAGCTAAACCAGATAAAGCCACACGAGCACGAGCTCCAGGAGGCTCATTCATCTGACCAAATACGAAGGTTAGTTTAGATTCTTTTAAAGCTTCCATATCTACTTTATCTAAATCCCATCCTCCTTCTTCCATAGAGTGATTGAATTCTTCACCGTATTTAATAATACCAGACTCTAACATCTCACGTAGTAAGTCATTACCTTCACGAGTACGTTCACCAACACCAGCAAATACAGATAGACCTCCATGGCCTTTAGCAATATTGTTAATTAATTCCTGAATCAATACAGTTTTACCTACACCAGCTCCTCCAAATAATCCAATTTTACCTCCTTTAGCATAAGGCTCAATTAAATCGATAACCTTAATTCCGGTAAACAACACCTCTGTAGCTGTAGATAAGTCTTCAAACTGTGGTGCGCTTCTGTGAATGGGTAAACCATTTTCACCATCAGTTGGCAAAGTTTTTAATCCATCGATAGGATCTCCATTTACATTAAATAATCTACCATATATTTCATTACCGATTGGTACTTTAATTGGCTCACCAGTAGCCACAACTTCATAACCTCTACTCAAACCATCTGTAGAATCCATTGCAATGGTACGAACGATATCTTCACCAATGTGTTGTTGAACTTCTAATACTAGGGTTGAACCATCTGGTCTTTTAATTTCAAGCGAATCGTAAATTTTAGGAAGATTTCCATCTGAAGAAAACGAAACGTCAATAACTGGTCCAATAATTTGAGCAACTTTACCTGTGATTTTTGCCATTATTTAATGATTTATTTTTTACTCCTAAAGCATTTAATCTTAATACGATGATGCTTTTTAAAAGTGTTTTGATTTCGAGGTGCAAAGATAATTTTTTAAAACTAAAGGAAAAATAAAATCTTCACTTTTTTAGATGGTTTTTTCAAAGTCATATTTTTTGCAAAAATAAGAGGTTTGAATTGCTCCAAACCCCTTAAAACCAATAACAATAAACTAATTAAACTCTAAAACTTAATTCTTCATGGTAAGAATGTATTTAGCCACCGCCAACTTTGCTTCTTCACTCAAATAATCTTGCGGAGGCATTTCTGGATAATCATCTCTTAAATTTTTTGGATTATCCATGTATTCAACCATTTTTTCTGGATTGTTTTTGTAAATCATCTGTATGACGTTTACCGGAACTCCAATCAACCGAGTATCGTAAGCATGACAACCAGAGCATATCCCATAAAAAGTAAACTCTCCTAATTGTTCTGTGGTAATTTGTTTTGGCTCAACAGGCTCTGGCAAGGTAAATGTAAATACATTCTTAGTATCTGTAATAGTAGCCATTCCATAATGACCTAAACCAAAAGTTCTATACCTTTTTCTATCTCTAATAGCGCTTCCTTCTCCCTTACCTATGGCTAAAATATCTGGACCTTTCTTAGACAATTGTGTCATCATTAAGGCTTTTAATTCACCAACTGGTTCATTACCATTATTGGTCATAAAATTATCTAAAAGCACTATTCTATCCGGATTAGGATCAGATTCTGGGTCATTGGCCGCTTTAGCTCCACCATTTTCAAAGTCTGTAATAATAATACCAGCATTATTATTTCCAGAAATAATATTGTTCTCAACGATCACATCATCCGCCGCCATAATTAAAATACCTGTACCAGGTGGTATACCAGAAACAATAGATCCTGGTGCACCAAAATTTTCATGATTATTATTGAGCACGAAGTTATTTCTAATAATAACGTCAAATGTCGTTTTAATAGGTAACCCAGGTGTTATAAAGGCAAGTATACCTCCAGTATTATCGTAAGCATAATTACTTTCAACCAAACAGTGCCTTGAGTTTTCTATTTCAATACCAGCCACATTACCAAAAACCTCATTGTGTTTAACATCAATATTATCACACATCCCAATATAAATGGCGGCATCCTCAATTCCAGTTAAAACATTATGTTCTACCAATCCGTTTTTACCATATTGTGGGAAAATTCCATATACTCCGGTATCCACAATCCAATTGTTTCTAATAATAAAATTATTACCGGCTTGTCCCATAATACCATTACCTTTATAATTGGTAATTTTAAAATTTTCTATACGGATACCGTTTCCAGAATATAAAAAGGCATCATTCAATTTTTTAAAGCCATCTAGTGTTGGCCATTCCCCCTCTTGAATAACGCCTTGAAATGTCAAGTTATCTTTGTCGATGTACACAGTTTCAGAATAAGTACCCGGATACACTCTAATTAAATCACCTGGATTTGCTTTTTTTACAGCATCTTGAATTTTATCACCCTGTTTTACGTTGATAATTTCGCCATTAAATATTGTTTCGCTTTGGGCTACTACACTATCATTAGCATATTGAACTGGCCTATAGAGATTTGCCGAAGTTAATATTGGGGTTGCACTAGGCTTTGTTCCGAAAAGCTTATATCCTACGGCTATACCAATTAATAAGATGATGACTGAGTATATTATTCTTTTTACCATATGTTATAGCTCTCTATTTATTGGAACATTATAAACCTCAGAAGGCAATATTTTTGGCACTTCAGGCAAAAAAGTTTCATCAGATAAAGTATTTAAAAAGTCGACGAGTCTATCCATCTCATATTCGGTTAAGTTTGGCTCCCAGATATGCCAATGTAAATAGAGGTCTTCTCCTTCTGGCACTGCATGCCCTCTACCCTTTGTATAAAACTGGATGGTTTCTTTAAGTGATTTAAACCGGCCCGAATGCATATACGGCGCTGTTTTGGCTACATTGCGCAAACTAGGCACTTTGAATCCTGCTCTTAAAGTTTTGTCCTTAAATGGAATTTCTGCGCCAACATCTAATGGTTTTCCTTCTGGTTCTGGCGATCCTATAACCGCAATCTGTTGGTTCGTAAACAATGGTGGTGTATGACATTCTGCACACCTTGCCACAAAAGACCTAAATACATTCAAACCTTCTATTTCATTTTCATTCAAAGCCTCAGAGAAGCCATGTGCATAGCGATCATATTTGCTATTTAAAGAGATTAATGAAGACTCAAATGCAGTAATCGCCAAGTAAATTTCATTTAGGCTAATACTATCTTTTGAATCTCTGTCTGGAAATGCCTTGGCAAATAAATTTTTGTAGACTTCGTTTTGATTTAAGCTCTTATGTAATTGGTCTGGCGTATTACCCATTTCATGTTTTGAAAACAATGGCCCCTCCAATTGCTTTTCTAAACTCTCCACTCGTCCATCCCAAAAAAATCTTTTAAAATAAGACACATTCCATAAACTTGGGGTAGACCTTGGTAATTCCTCACCGTGTAAGCCAATAGCGGTGGCTCTACCATCACTAAAACCCTTACTAGGATCATGGCAAGTAGCACAAGACATAGAACCATCGACAGACAGAATAGGGTCAAAAAACAAATATCTCCCTAAATCAATTTGTTGTGGTGAAAACCCATCTCTACCTACTGGTAGTGGGGTTTTTAGACCACCAACCCCTCTATCCTCATTAGTTTTGTACTGTAGATACATATTTTTTGAAACACATTCATTGTTTTCATTCTTTTGAAACCCAGGAGGACAATCAGAATTCAATTGAATCACTGTTTCTGCATTCATAGAAACACTCAAATATAAGCTAGATGACTCTAACTCTCTATGCATATGCTCTTTACAGGACAACATAACTCCTAGTAAAACAATTAACAATGTTAAACACCAACCATTCATATATAAAAAAACAGACCAAGCGGTTTGTAAATATATGCAAAAAAATAAGATCTCCTAATAAATTATTAGGAGATCTTATAAAAAATTGTGTAACAGTATTAACGCAGTCCTTCGTTATAATTGGTAGGGTATTCTCCTACGTCTACCAACTCACCTGCTTCCTCAAAATTAGAACCATAAGTTTCGTCAATTTCTTTAAGAAATTCATTGGCTACGGCTGCATACCCTCTCGCTGTTAAATGCACGCCATCTAAAGAAAATGCTCCTCCCAGAACCAAATCTGATGTCAAAATATAATTACCTGCATCTACACCTCCCTGAGATAACTCTGTCATTAAAGCGTTAGCATCTACCAAGCCTAAACCTGCTTGTGTTGCCATATTTTCTATAACTGCATTAAAGGCATCTGTGGCCACTTTAATCTCGTTCTGTTCTTCTGGTAATAAAACCCACTTATCTTCTAAAGGTAAGGTAACTCCTTCTGTTGAAAACTGGTAAGCTAAAGCAGGAGAAAGTCCTTGACTGATCAAATAATTGGCTCTATCCATATTTACTTGACCAATAACAGTGCTACTAGCCAACAACAATAAATCTAATTCATTGGCTTGCCTAGCCTGTCCGTAAGTTGTACCAAATAGTCCTGCTACCAAAGGTGCTGCTTGTGGTGGCAACCCTAATTGTTCTAAAAACAATACAAATTCTGGACTTGCCAATAAAGCACTTGTAATTGTGGTTGAAATATCTGCTAAATTTTCATCACGAATTACCACCGAACTTGCTTCAGTTTCAGAAAACACAATAGTTCTCTCTGGCTGTCCGATAGCAACAAATATCTGATTAATGGCAGCAAATACTGTATTCAATGTAGGGATTAATGGTCCAAAATCTGGATTAGATGGATCTAGTGGATTGTAAGGTACCG
>JAUIJW010000128.1 GCA_030431085.1 Bacteroidia bacterium | reverse complement strand
CTATACAAAAAACAATATTTATGGCAATTATTTATTATTTTTGCCTTAATATTTTTAGGAATAGAAGCTCTATTGCAAAAGTTTTTAAAAAATTAAATTATAAATCTGTGAAGATACTTCTTAAATCTGCCAAAATAATAGACCCTACTTCAAGTTTTCATCAACAACAACAAGATATTTTGATTGAAAATGGTGTGATTTCAAAAATAAGCCAACACATTGAAAAACCAGACCGTTGTAAAGTAATAGAATTAGATAATTTACATGTTTCCTCTGGATGGTTTGATGCTAGTGTTTCATTTGGAGAACCTGGTTATGAAGAAAGAGAAAATCTTACTAATGGAATAGAAACGGCAGCTAAAAGTGGTTTTACATCTTGTGCATTAAATGCCAATACCAATCCGGTGCTAGATCATAAATCGGCTATACAATTTATTATAGGTAAAGCAGAAGGTAAAGTGGTAGACATATATCCCATTGCCAATTTAACACAAAAAGCCGAAGGAAAAGAACTCACAGAAATGTACGATATGCACAATGCTGGAGCCATTGCTTTCGCAGACTATAACAAGGCTATAGATAACGCTAATCTTATGAAAGTAGCGTTGCAATACGCTCAAAACTTTAATGGACTGGTAATGAGTTTTCCAAAGGACAATAGTATCGCTACTAAAGGGTTTGTCAACGAGAGTGAAAATACTACACGCCTTGGACTAAAATCTTCTCCTGCTTTGGCAGAAGAATTAAGAATTTCTAGAGATTTATTTTTGCTTGAATACACCGGAGGTAAATTACATATTCCAACGATAAGCACAGCAAAATCATTACAACTTATTAAAAATGCCAAGAAAAAAGGGCTAAATGTAACCTGCAGCGTGACAGTGCATCACTTAATATTTACCGATGAGGCACTTAGCACTTTCAATAGTAACAACAAAGTAGAGCCTCCTTTAAGATCAAAAAAAGATAGTAAAGCTTTAATTAAAGGAGTTATTGATGGTACAATTGATTTTATCACATCAGATCACAATCCCATCGATATCGAAAATAAAAAAGTTGAACTTGAAAATGCATTTTATGGTACTATCGGTTTAGAAAGTTGCTTTGGGGCGCTCAATTCTATTCTAGAGTTAGAACAGTTTATTCCTTTGCTTACTTCTAAACCCAGAGAGGTTTTCAACATCGAACAAAGTAAGATAGAACCTCAACAAAAAGCCAACTTATCTTTATTCAATCCAGATGTTGATTATGTATTTTCTAAAGATCATATACTTTCAAAATCCAAAAATGCTATTTTCGAAGGAATCAAACTAAAAGGAAAAGCCTATGGCACAATCAATAACAATAAATTGATTTTAAATAACTTATAAATTAATACACTTAAAATGCATCAACAAATTATCAACGAAGGAAAAAGTATAGCCATCATTAGTTATTTCACCTTTATAGGTTTGTTAGCTGCTTATTTCTTAAACCTTAACAAGCAAAATCCTTTTGCAGCATTTCATATCCGTCAATCTCTCGGGCTTTCATTGATTGGCTTCATTATTGGTGCAATTTTTAACAAGATTGATTTATCTTTTATTGGTAATTTAGCAGCTATTATCTTATTGGTGCTTTGGGTTATAGCATTAATAGGTGCTATTAAAGGAGAGGAAAAGAAATTACCTTATCTTGGCGAATACTTTCAAGATTGGTTTCGCAATATATGATTTGATCTAAACCTTGTTGTTAAACCTTCAATAAATTATTTTAATTTACTATTTAAATAATGAGTGACTCATTAAATTATATTACAAGACCTCCAAAAATAAAAATAGAAAATCCACCTCTTTTAATCATGCTCCACGGTTATGGCAGCCATGAAAAGGATTTATTTTCATTTGCGAATGAATTACCAGATGAATTATTTATTATTAGCGTTCAGGCACCCATATCGATTAGTTTTGGCGGTTATGCTTGGTATTCTATCCATTTTAACGAGCATGATGCCTCTAAATTTTCTGATGTAGATGAAGCAGAACAAGCATTAGCTCTGTTAGATATTTTTATTGATGACGTTAAACAAAAATACAGCCCAAAGGGCGATACAACTTTTTTATTAGGTTTTAGTCAAGGTACTATTTTAAGTATGGCTTATGCGCTCAACCACCCAGATAAAGTAAATTATGTTATAGGTTTGAGTGGTTATATTTTTAGAGATATTATTAAAAATACTACTTTCAAAAATTTTGACCATCTAGATTTTTTCGTATCACATGGCACGGAAGACCAAGTAATTCCCGTAGAATGGGCCAGAAAAACTGCTCCGTATTTAACCAATTTAGGCATCTCTAATCAATACAAAGAATATCCGGTTGGTCATGGCGTAGCTCCTCAAAATTTTTATGATTTACAAGCTTGGATACAACTAAAACTCTAATTAAAACTTGATACCATATACAATATGAAATATGTTTTTTCATTTTTAGCTGCTTTAATATTTGTTACAATCTCTTGTCGAAACAAGGCAGACCACCTTTCGCAATATCAACAATTCAATGACAGTTTAAGAAAAACTTATGCGCCAGACAAAAGAACTGCCATTTATGATATTGAGATCAAATTTAAAGAGGACTCCTACCTGCTTACCGGTGAAACTAACCTCCCTAAAGCCAAAGAACCTTTATTAGCCAGACTGGTAGGTAACAATGACGTTTTTATAGATAGCACCACTGTATTACCAGATCAAAGCGTGGGTGACTTAAAATATGCGGTTGTTAACAACGCCGTAGCTAATATTAGATCTCAGCCTAAGCATTCTGGAGAATTAGCCACTCAGGCCCTTTTAGGCACAACATTAAAAGTCTTAAAGATTAAAGGCGACTTTTACAGAGTTCAAACTCCAGATCAATATATTTCATGGGTAGATCACGGTGGTGTTCAATTAATGACTGAAAAAGATTATGCCATTTGGTTTGCATCAGATAAAATTATTTATACTAAAACCAATGGTTTCGTCTATCAAAATAAAAACCCAAATGCTGCTAGAATTTCAGATATAGTTCTTGGAGCACAATTACAACTAATCTCACAAGACAAAACATATTACTTTGTTAGGTACCCAGATGGTAGAACTGGTTACGTATTAAAAAAAGAAGCTACGCCCTACAAAACATGGATACAACAACTAAAACCTTCTCAATTATTAGTTGAAGAGTATGCCAAATCATTAATGGGATTACCCTATTTATGGGGTGGTACATCTACTAAAGGAGTTGATTGTAGTGGTTTTACAAAAACAGTATATTTAATGAATGGCTTGATCATACCTAGAGATGCATCTCAACAAATCAATGCAGGATTAAATGTAGATACCGACTTAAGTTATACCAACTTAGAAAAAGGAGACTTGATGTTTTTTGGTACAAAGGCTAGAAACGGCAATAAACAGAAAGTTACCCATGTAGGTATTTGGTTAGGTAATGGCAAAGGTGAGTTTATTCATGCTTCTAAAAGAGTAAGGTTAAGTTCAATTTATCCAGACTCTCCATATTACGACAAAGCTAATACAGATAGATACTTAGGTAGTAGAAGATATTTGGGAATTAAAGATCCATTAATTACCAATCTTAAAGAATTTGAGTCTGTAGAAAATATAACTCCATAATTTATTTAAGCTCCCAACCAAAGGAAGTTTGAAATACATAATCATCTTTAGAAGCTCCTTCTGCTGGTTGATTATCGTAGTTATAGGTTGCACTCATTTTTACATAAAAATCTAGGGGCAAATCGTACTTCATATCAAATTTAATATCGGTTCTTATCCTTCCACTTTCGGTGACACTTGGTGATACTACTATTGATGATTTTAAGCTCAAATCGCCAATATCATATTTATTAAACTCACCCCCTACATAAATCTCCATACTTTGTTTAGTAGGATCTGTTTCTTCAGTATATGTTTCATTATTTAAAGCCAATCCTCCAAAAGCACCTAAATAAGATTCATTATTTTTTATAAAGAAATAACCAGCACCGGTTCTTATCGTAGTTCTTAATTGTAACAATTGCTCACTATTCGATAAAAAGTTAGCCTGCCCTTGTAAAAACCAATCGTGGTGTAGATACCGCTGGTACATTAAATCACCATCCAATCTGCGAATATTCGCAATAGAATCTTGGCTACTTCTTACTAAGCCAAAGGATCCGGTAAAAAAAGAACGGTCGGCCACATAACTACTACTCGCATTGGCTGTAAATTGTCTTAAGTTATTTGCTTTGGTTAGAGTTACACCAACGTCAAACTCTGCTTTTAGTCTACTAAAAAAATTTTGTCCGCCTTGAATAATGAAAACAATATCCCTAATTTTTATATTCTGTGAATGTTCGCCTATATCTAAGATAACATATTCTTTATTTTTAGGATCGGTATTAATAAAACCTTGCCTTCTTTCTCCATCAGAGCCAGATACAATAAACAATCGGTTAGAATAGATTTCTAACACCTTATGCCATTTAATTTTAAAATCACTTTTACTATACTTAGTTTTCATGGTCAAAACGCTTTGATCCATGCTTTTGATTTCTCCAACAATAGCATCCCCATTACTTAAAATAATAGAGTCTATGTAGACCACAGGAATTACATGTTTACTTTTATTGTCAATTTTAGTGGACTTCTTTTTGGATTTTGGCATCGGTTCTTGCGCCAACACCTGCGCAACCATCGTTAATATCAATACCAAAGTAAGTATTGGTTTTATCATGAAAACAATTTTAAGATCCGAGCAAAGATAGGTAATCAATTGCTTTTTTTATTAAATTTTAAAACGGTTGATTTAATTAATCTAACATTAATTAAGTAAAAAAATAATGATGTTATCAGATTATAATATATCTCTACAAAGTTTAAAGTAATTTCATAATATTTATAATCTTAAAAAGGTTAACGATTAATATAGAGATGATTGACTTATAAAACACTGAAATAGCCATTCCATAAAAATTTCATCCTAGCTTATATTCGCCCAAATACCCTTATTGTTTACAATTTTCTGAAGGGTATGAGCTATTATTTGATGATCTGGATGTGTTAAATTAGGATCATTTTGCAGTAATTGATAAGCTTCTTTTCTAGCAAAAGCCAGCATTTTTGAGTCTTTAACAATGTCGGCAATTTTTAAATTTAAAACACCACTTTGCTGAGTGCCCATAATATCACCTGGGCCTCTTAAATTTAAATCTACTTCGGCAAGTTCAAAACCATCAGATGATTTTACCATGGCCTGCAACCTGGTTTTTGCATCTTCCGTTAACTTAAAACTCGACATTAAAATACAATAACTTTGGTCGGCACCACGCCCTACCCTACCTCTTAATTGATGTAGTTGAGACAAGCCAAATCTTTCAGAGCTTTCGATTACCATAACACTAGCATTGGGTACATTAACACCTACCTCAATTACTGTTGTGGCCACCATGATTTGTGTTTCTTGTTCAACAAAACGCTGCATTTCATAAGCTTTATCAGCAGGCTTCATTTGACCATGTACTATGCTAATTTTATACTTTGGAAGTGGAAACTCTCTAACGATACTTTCATAACCATCCATTAAATCTTTATAATCCATGGTTTCCGATTCTTGAATTAATGGATAAACAATATAAATTTGTCTGCCTTTATCAATCTCTTCCTTGATAAACTGAAACACTCCCAAACGATTTTTGTCGTATCGATGTATTGTTTTAACAGGCTTTCTACCTGGTGGTAGCTCATCAATAACAGACACATCTAAATCGCCATACAAACTCATGGCTAAAGTTCTGGGTATTGGTGTTGCTGTCATCACCAGAATATGAGGTGGTAATTTATTTTTCCACCACATTTTTGCTCTTTGAGCCACACCAAATCTATGTTGCTCATCTATAATAGCCACACCCAAATTTTTAAATATTACTTTATCTTCTAAAATAGCATGTGTGCCTATTAATACCTGTAAAGTTCCGTCTTCTAAAGCTTGGTGTATCTCATTTCTTTTAGATTTTTTTGTAGACCCTTTTAATAGGGCCACTGTAATTTTTAGCGGTTTCAATAATTCTTCTACAGCTGTAAAGTGCTGTGTTGCAAGAATTTCTGTAGGCGCAATTAAAGTTCCTTGAAATCCATTATCTATAGCCATTAATAAAGTAAGAACTGCCACCATGGTTTTACCAGAGCCCACATCCCCTTGTAATAATCGGTTCATTTGTGCACCAGACCCTAAATCTTTTCTTATCTCTTTAAGTACTTTTTTTTGTGCGCCTGTTAACTCAAATGGTAAATAGTTTTGATAGAAGTTATTAAAATATGAACCTACTTTTTCAAAAACAAATCCCTTAATTTTATGTTTTCGAATAATGTTTTTTCTAATTAATTGTAACTGAATATAAAATAACTCTTCAAATTTTAACCGTTTCTGGGCTTCGGATAGATGTTGATGATCTTTTGGAAAATGAATATGCAACATCGCTTCATTTTTGTTAAGCAAGTTTAATCGCTTCATCAAATCCTTAGAAAGCGTTTCTTGAAAACCTTCTGGTAAATCTCGAAACAGGTTTTGCATTACATTTTGTATAACCTTATTGCTCACCCCCTTTTGTGATAATTTTTCTGTAGAAGGATAAATAGGTTGCATTTTGTTGGCCAAACTTTTTTTATAACTACTCAATAGCTCTAAATCTGGATGGGCTATACTAGCCATTCCATTAAACCAATTTAACTTGCCATAAACCACATAAGGTGTCCGTAATTTTATATGCTCTTGAATCCATTTAACACCTCTAAACCATACAA
>JAUIJW010000127.1 GCA_030431085.1 Bacteroidia bacterium | reverse complement strand
CTATATGAAGATGCAAATGATGGCTATGATTATAATAAAGGGAGGTTTAGCTTAAGAACTTTTTTAGTACAAGGTAAAAAGAATGAAGTCATAATTCACCAGCACAAATCTGGTAAATTTGTAACGAGCTATGATACATTTAAAATAAAGTTACACGGATTACCATTTAAAATATCAAAAATTATTATTGATAAAGAAGAGATTGATTTTGATGATGTTAAGGTTAATGGCGATAACACTATTATCGTTACAAAACAATTTATAGAATTACATATTATGGGGTAACGTTAAAATAAAAGGGCTTAACACCTAGTTAAGCCCTTTATTCTACTAGCTTTCTTTCTCTTGTTCTTTTTTTTCTAAGATAGCATTGGCGGTTAAGAATGCACCTGCAAAAAGAAAAATCATAGAAAAATAACAAACTTCTTCTTCTAGAGTAGTATAATTATCGAGTAAAGAACCCATTAAAATACCGATACCAACGCCAATAGCGAGCATACCTATTTTAAGGGTGATATTTCTAAAGTTTCTTTTTTTTGTAGCAAAAAGTGAAGCATCTGCACCTTTTTCTATCAGTGCCATTCTTTCTTTGTTTCGTGTGTTTAAGTACACATAAAATACCGCAAATAAAGAAGAGAAAATAATGAGTGGAATTAATATTTCTGAAGCCATTTTATAATTTTTAAAATTAATGATTTGTTTTTTTAGGTCTGACGAGGTATAAGTTCATGAGGTTACACTTCATTCAAAAAAATAAAAGAATTAACTTGTAACCCTATATTAAAATAAAGCGTCTTAATCTATGAAATGAACGCAACAAACGACCAAATTTATATCGATCGTGTTTTAAATGGAGATATTAATGCTTATGCCGTTTTGGTGAATAAGTATAAGAATATGGTATTTTCATTGGCGTTAAATATGATTAAAAACCAAGAAGATGCAGAAGAAGTAGCACAAGATAGCTTTGTTAAAGCTTATCAAAAATTAGAATCATTTAGAGGGGAAGCTAAATTTTCTACCTGGTTGTATCGCATTGTTTATAGAAATGCTATTTCTTTTTTAAGAAAGAAAAAGATTATAACGACAGATATAAACGGGTATGTTGTAGATAATCATAAAAGTGAATCGCACCTTGGGGCTATAGATAATTTAAAGCAAGAAGAACAAAGAAAATATGTTAATTTTATCATTTCAAAATTAGGAAAAGAAGATGCTTCTATAATTACATTATTTTATTTAAACGAAAATACGATAGAAGAGATTGAAGCGATAACAGGATTATCTCAGTCTAATATTAAAGTAAAACTCCATAGATTGAGAAAAAAGTTATACCATGAATTGTCATTAGTATTAAAACAAGAAGCAAGAGAAATATTATGAAGCGAGATAAGGATAATATCGATAAAACAATTACCAATTATTTTTCAGTAGATAAAGCTCCTTCCGAGTTTACCAATCATTTAATGCAACAGATTAACGATGAGGTGTTAGAAGAGCATAAGTTCGTGCAGAAAGTTTTAAAAAATCATCAGCATGCTGTACCAAATAGTAATTTTGCAGAACATGTATTAAACCGCATTGAAAAATCACAAGAGGCAACATCATTTCAACCAGTATTAGGTAAAAAGGCGTGGTTGGCTTTTGCTTTTCTATGTACGGTTATTGTCTTTTTTGCGTTGAATTCGGGCCCGAAAATAGAATCTCAACATAGTTGGGCATCTAGTTTAACAAGCCTTACAGGGTCTTGGCAAATACCATTACCTCAAATATTACATTCACCTATTTTGGCCCTGAGTTTGTTAGCTATAGGCTTATTGTTGATGGTAGATTTTATGATTAATAACCGGTTAGAGTTAAGGGTAAGTCCTTAGTTTGATAATAAGAAGTATTTCCAGCAAAAATAATCCACAAAAAAGATAAAAAAAATAAAAAAACATTTGCACGAATATTAAAAACGATTATATTTGCACACCCAAAAAGGAAAATTCCTCCTTAGCTCAGTTGGTTAGAGCATCTGACTGTTAATCAGAGGGTCCTTGGTTCGAGCCCAAGAGGAGGAGCAAAATTAAAGCTGTACAATTTGTACAGCTTTTTTTTTTACATAAAAATATTAACCCATTCATAGTCATCTAGTCCAATAGTATTTCCAATATTGTCATCGAAAATAGACTTTAATGTTTGGTTAGCGTGTAGGGTTAGTAGTCGCCCAAACATCATTTGTGCTTCATCCCAATAAGCATAAGCCTCACCAGGTTTAAATAATGGTTTTCCTATTTGGTAGGGTGTTGGCGACCAGTCTTCACTGGGTTCATTCCAACGACTGTTGCCCAGAGCACTATATCCAGAAGTCATATTTGCAAAATGTTTCAATTTAACTTCGGGGTACCATGCAGTTAGGTTCGAATCAATATTTTTGGCTAAAGTTTCTTCAGAAATACGCCCTTGATCTATTAACAAACCAAGTACCGTGCTAGTAAATGATTTGCTAGAAGAATAGATATTGTGCTTTTTATAAATACTATCTTCTTTATAAATTACATAACCTTTACAGGCGATAAAGACCTCATCTAGTTTGTCTGTTCCAGATTCTGAAGCTAGGTAGTCTAAGGCATCTTGTAAATATTTTGAATCAATGCCTAACTCTTCTGGTTTTTTTTCTATCCATTGTTCCTTGGGGAAAACCATAGGTAAATCTTTATACGATGGGCTGCAAGCGCAACAGATGAATAAGAATAGATAAAGTAGTTTAAATTTGAACATAGTTTGATAAATGGTTTCTGATTTTTCAATACAAATTTTTGAAATACGATTAGGTGATAATAGTGAAAAAATGATAGTTTAAAGGGCTATTAACAATAGATTAATAGCTCAAAGATATAAATAGAAAATTAATACCGGTTATGCTTTTATAATCTGTAACAGCTTTATCAAACCCCATATATAAGTCTTGTTTATGTTAAAACTTTTATAAAACATGATGGTAAAGGTTTGAGATTTTGATTAGATTAAATTATCTTCACGGTCAATTACATAAACTTAATTAAAATGATTCAAAAAATTACATTATTCATTGCTATGATATTGTTTTCGTCAGTGGGCTGGTCGCAAGCAAAGCTCATAGAAAAAGTAACACAGAAGGGTGATGAGGTTGTTATACCTTATTCAAAGTATAAATTAGACAACGGTCTTACCGTTGTAATTCATGAAGATCATTCAGATCCTTTAGTACATGTAGATGTAACCTATCATGTGGGGTCTGCTAGAGAAGAATTGAATAAATCTGGATTTGCGCACTTCTTTGAGCATATGATGTTTCAAGGATCTGAAAATGTAGGTGATGAGCAGCACTTTAAAATTGTTTCTGATGCGGGTGGTACTTTAAACGGGTCAACCAACAGAGATAGAACTAATTATTATGAAACGGTTCCTAGTAACCAGTTAGAGGTTATGTTATGGCTTGAAGCCGATAGAATGGGATTTTTCTTAGATTCTGTGACTCAAAAGAAATTTGAAGTTCAAAGGGCTACCGTAAAGAATGAAAAAGGACAGAATTACGATAATAGACCTTATGGTAGATTTAGAGAAATTAATGCTGCTAGCCTGTACCCATATGGACATCCATACTCTTGGTTAACCATAGGTAAATTAGAAGATTTAGATAGGGTGGACGTCAATGATTTAAAAAAATTCTTTTTAAGATGGTACGGTCCTAACAATGCTACTTTAACTATTGGTGGCGATGTAGATGTTAAGTCTACGCTTAAGCTGGTAGAAAAATATTTTGGTGTTATTCCTTCAGGGCCAAATGTTGAGCCACTAAAATTAGCAGCACCTAAATTAGATAGTGATAGATACGTGAGCTATGTCGATAAAAACATCAGGTTTCCGGCTTTGTTATTTACCTATCCTACAGTGCCACAATTTCATGAGGATGAGCCAGCGCTAGATTGTTTGGCCGAGATTTTAGGAACAGGTAGAAGTTCGTTTTTTTACAAAAAATTTGTATTGACAAAAAAAGCCATTCAGGCATCAACCTTTTCTAGTAATAGTGAGTTGGCAGGTGAATTTACTATGTTTGTATTACCGTTTCCAGGGCCATCATTGGCAGATTTTGAGAAGGAAGTTCGTCAGATTTTAACAGATTTTGAAAAAACAGGTGTTACAGACGATGATATTACTAAGTTTAAAGCTAACAGAGAAGCTAATTTAATCAACGGTTTGGCTAGTGTTAGTGGTAAAATTACACAGTTAGCTAGATATGAAACGTTTTTAAATAATCCTAATGGCATAAAGAAAGATCTTGAAAGATATAGAAACCTTACTAAAGAAGATGTTATAAGAGTATTTAATAAGTATATTAAAGGAAAGCCTGCTGTAATACAAAGTGTCATCCCAAATGAAAATACACCGCCAGCACAAGCTGATAACTATAAAATGCCAACGAATGTCGACAACCCATTTCCTACAACAGATTATTCTGGATTGGTGTATAAAAGACCGGCTGGAGATAAGTTTGATAGAAGCAAGCAACCAACACCTGGTGCTGCTCCTTTGGTGAAAGTGCCAGATTTTTGGAAAGATCATTTTGGTAATGGTATGAAAATTATTGGTACAGAAAGCCAAGAAATTCCTATTGTTACGCTGCAGTTAAATATCAATGGAGGTCATTTAATGGATGCTTACGCTCCAAGTAAATCTGGGTTAGCACAACTTACGGCCGCCTTAATGAATGAATCGACTGAGAACTATTCATCAGAAAAAATTCAAGAAGAACTTAGAAAATTAGGCAGTTCAATCAGCGTGTCGGCTTCAGATAATCGCACAACGGTTAATGTGAATACCTTGAAAAAGAATTTGACAAAAACGCTTGAGTTGATGGAAGAGATTTTAATGAAGCCAAAATTCGATGCAGAAGATTTTGATCGTATCAAAAAACAACAAATTGAAGGGTTAAAGTCTAGTCAAAAAGATCCTTCTGCCATAGCGAATAATGTATTTAGAAAATTAATGTTTGGAGAAAAGCACGTGTATGCATTACCGTCTAGCGGAGATGAAACGACAGTGAGTAATATTACCGTAGAGGATGTGAAGGAATTTTATAATAAATACTATGCGCCAAATTTGGCAGAATTGGTAGTCGTTGGTGAGGTGGACAAAAAAGAAATAGAACATAAATTAGGTTTCTTAAAACACTGGAAAAAGAAAGATGTAAAGGTACCAAGTGTTCCACAAGCCAGAACTATGGATAAAACCAAACTATTTTTGGTTGATAAAGCTAATGCACCACAATCTGAAATTAGAATTGGTTATGTGCCAGATTTAACCTACGATGTTACAGGCGATTATTTTAAATCATACCTCATGAATTACCCTTTAGGAGGAGCATTTAATAGTAGGATAAATTTAAACTTAAGAGAAGATAAAGGATGGACTTACGGTGCAAGTTCTAATTTTACATCGGATGACAATCCTGGACCATTTGTTGCTTCTGCTGGAGTAAAAGCTACCGCTACAGATGGTGCTGTACATGAGTTCATGAAAGAGATAACTAATTACTATAATGATGGCATTACAAATGATGAATTAACATTTATCCGCAATTCAATTGGTCAGAGAGATGCAAGAAGCTATGAAACGCCACGTCAGAAAGCCGGGTTTTTAAGAAGAATTGTACATTACGATTTAGATAAGTCTTTTGTAAAAGAACAAACCCAGATTATTAAAACAATTTCTAAAGAAGAGATTGATAAATTGGCTCAAAAATATGTCAACCCGAAGGAAATGAGTATTTTAGTAGTAGGGGATAAGGCTTCTAATATTGAAAAACTTAAGGAATTAGGTTACGAAATTATTGAACTAGATAGTAAAGGTAATGTAGTAAACGATCCTAATTTCAAGAAATAAGAAGAACAAATTTTAAGATTAAAAAGCTGCCTATATAGGCAGCTTTTTTTTATAGAATATAATAAAAACAAACACATGTGCGTACAAGTTAAAGAAAAATTATTTAACTTTACTTCAAATTATTGCTACACCAGATGTCATTAAAAAATAGAACTTATATAGTGGTGGGCGGGACCAGTGGTATGGGACTAGAATCTGCCAAGTTTTTAAACCAGCAAGGTGCTGCTGTATTAGTTATTGGAAGGTCTGGCAAGGGTTGTGAAATAGCAAAAAAAACGCTGGATGATAAAGCTATTATTTATCAGGGAGATGCTACAAAAGAAAAAACTATAGCAGAAGCTATTGTGCAGGCTCACGAGAAATTTGGCGAAATACAAGGACTTTTTCATGTAGCGGGTGGTAGCGGTAGGCAATTTGGAGATGGACCATTACATGAGATGAGTATTGAAGGTTGGAATAAAACATTTGAACTTAATCTTACATCGTTAATGCTGTCAAATAAACAAATAATCAACTATTTTTTAAAGCACGGTATTGCTGGTAATATTCTCAACATGGGATCTGTATTAGGTTTTTCTCCTTCTCCTAAATATTTTGCAACACATGCTTATGCGGCCACGAAGTCTGCTATTATTGGTTTTTCGAAATCAATTGCAGCCTATTACGCAACAAATAATATAAAAATAAACGTATTGGCGCCAAGCCTATTCTCTACACCAATGGCAGAAAGAGCTATAAAAGATAAGCGTATACAGTCGTTTATAAAAACTAAACAACCATTGGATGGAGGACGGTCTGGCTACCCCGTTGATATCAACGAAGCTGTATTGATGTTTTTATCTCCCAATAATAAATTTATAACGGGTCAGGTATTGGCTGTAGATGGAGGCTGGAGTTTAAGTGAAGGACAATTGAGTTAATATGAAG
>JAUIJW010000126.1 GCA_030431085.1 Bacteroidia bacterium | reverse complement strand
AATGCCTCTTCTTTAGCCTTCTTTTCTTGAGCAACTCTTTCAGCTTCGGCTCTTTTTTTTGCCTCTTCAATTTTTCGTAACTCTTCTTTTCTATCTGCCTCTTCTTTTTTCTTAATGGCTATCGCTTCTTCGTTATCTTGGGTTACTACATCTTCTGATGTATCTTGTGGCTGGCTTTCCGCTGCTTCTTCAACAACGGTCTCTTCCACAGATTCTTCTACCTCTTCAACACTTTCTACATCCTGTGATAAGTCTTGTCTTGGTTTTAAAGGCTCTTTAGGTTGTATATTACCACTGCCTACATTTGAAGTTCCAAAATTTACTGCGATGCCGTATTCTATTGGCGGATCGAAATATTTCAATCCAAAAGTAAAAATAATCCACAAAATCAGCAGTGCAATAACACCCGTGTAAATTGCTGACTTCTTCTTGTATTTAGTATCTAAAAACGACATGGATATTATTTTGGTCTTACCGCCAAGATTACTTTAATTTTATTGCGATTGGCTATGTCAAGTACTTTCACAGCTTTTTCAATTGGCACTCCTTCTTCGGCTCTAAGTACTATGGTAGCTTGATTGTTATTTTTTACTGTATTAAGTAAATATTGCTCAACTTCACCTTCATTTACTTTTGTTTTATCAATATAATACTCTAGCTTTTTAGTAATACTTACTGCCGTTGATTTGCTGTTTTCTGTTTTACCTTGTGCTTTTGGCAACAATATATCTAAGGCATTAACTGTAACCAAAGTAGATGTTAACATGAAAAATATTAGTAGTAGAAATACAATATCTGTCATTGACGACATGTTAAAACTAGGATCTATTTTATTTCTTCCTCTAAAATTCATAATTCTAGATTAAGCAGGTTCGTTTAACAAGTCTAGAAACTCTACAGAGTTGGCTTCCATTTGATACACAACTTTATTCGTTCTTGCAATTAAGTGATTGTATGAGATATAAGCTATTATACCTACGATTAAACCCGCCACTGTTGTAGTCATTGCAGTATATAACCCATCAGATAACATTTTAATGTCTATTTGCCCGCCAGAATTAGCAATTTCGTGTATAGCGACAATCATCCCTATAACAGTCCCTAAAAACCCAATCATTGGGGCGGCACCAGATATAGTCGCTAAAACACTTACGTTTTTTTCTAGCTTATAGATTTCTAACTTACCGGCATTTTCTATAGCGGTATTAATATCTTCTAATGGTTTTCCTATTCGGGAAATTCCTTTTTCAATCAAACGTGCTACTGGTGATTTATTAGTTTGAGACAATACTTTAGCAGCTTCTAAATTACCGTTAAGGATATTATCTCTAATTTGATTCATATAGTTCTTATCAATTTTAGATGCCGCGTTAATAGCTAAATAGCGCTCAAAATAGATATACAACGCCACCAACAATAACACAAATAATAAGGCAATAATTATTTGACCACCAACACCACCATCTAATATTAAATTAATTATAGATAATGTTTTTTCTTCTGATGCTATTTCTTCCGAAGCGTCAACACCTAGAGTTGCATCTTGAAATAATAATAAAGACATGTTTTTTTGATTATTGGGTAATTAGTTTGTAACGTATGAAAATTGGTTTAATTGCATTAAAAATGTGAAAATTTAGCCAAATTTTAAAACATCATTCTTAAGACCATAAATGCAGCTGATCCTGCTAAAAATCCAACAAACGCAAGCCAAGATACTTTTTTTAAGTACCAGAAAAAATTAATCTTCTCCATACCCATTGCAACGACACCCGCTGCAGAACCTATAATCAGCATACTTCCACCTGTTCCAGCCGCAAAAGCAATAAAATGCCACAACGGACTATCCGTAGGATCTGAAAACATTCCTATACTAGCGGCTACTAAAGGTACATTATCAATTACGGCTGAACCTACACCTAAAATCATCACCACCAAATCGGATACCGCATAACCCTCAATTTCTGGCTCTGTACCCAACATGGGTATGGTTTCATTTAAACTTTCCGCAAAGTGAAATAAAGTTCCTAAAGACTCTAAGGCGGCCACCGCCATTAAAATCCCTAAGAAAAATAGGATACTTGGCATTTCGATACCTGCTAAAGACTTATGAATTGGACTATGAGCAGCTGAATGATCTCCTTCATCCTTACCGTGTACTGTTGTTAAAGTGATTAATCTATTAGAGTAAATTTCTGCAAAAATAGCCACAATAGACAAACTTAACATCATACCCACATAAGGTGGTAGATGGGTAACTGTCTTAAAAATTGGCACAAAAATAATTGCTCCTAGACCTAAGTATAACATCACGCTGCTATACTTACTTCCTTTTTCTTCTTCCTCTTCTTCAACATCTGCAATATTTCCTTGAAAAGGTTTCATTCTTGATGCAATTAACGATGGAATAACCATACAAACCAAAGATGGTAGGAATAAATATTTAATTAAATGACCTGTTGTTACCTTTTTACCTATCCACAACATAGTTGTTGTAACATCACCAATCGGCGACCAAGCTCCACCGGCATTTGCGGCAATAACGATTAAACCTGCAAACCAAAGTCTATCTTCTTTACTTTTAATAATCTTTCTCAAAATGGTTAACAGTACTATAGTTGCTGTTAAGTTGTCAATAATTGCCGATAAAATAAAGGCTAAAAAAGAGAATATCCATAAGAGTCTGACTTTACTTTTCGTTCTTACAAACCCTTTAATGGTGACAAAACCATTGAAATAATCAATAATTTCAACAATGGTCATTGCACCAATTAAAAATATTAATATTTCTGCCGTTTTCCCAAGATGATGCAATAGAATCTCTTCCAGATGTGTTGGAATTAACATATGTTTTACGGCATCAACCTCAAACACCTCGAGATGTTCTAAAGCAATAATTGCCCAACACATGGCCATCATGGCAAGTGCCGGAATTAATTTATCTATTTTAAGATTGTGTTCGAGGGTTATGGCTAAATAACCTAATACAAAAACTATGATGACTAATGACTCCATTGATTATTTTAATTTGGGCCTAAATATAATAATTTAAATCAACTCTTGTAAAGCAATTTCAAAGGCAGTTTTACAAATATCCGTCTTATATGGATGCTGTTGGTGTGCTTTTTTTAACGCATTATAAATCACCTTTGATGTATCCTTAAAAATGGCGTCATCTTTCATAGGTAATTCTATTTTAGCTTCCATTAAATAGGCAAAGACCCTGGCAATACCACAATTTGAGATAAAATCTGGAATTAAACTAACCTGTTGATCTGTGTATTCCATAATTGGACCAAAAAATATCTCTTGATCTGCAAACGGCACGTTGGCCCCCGGTGAAATTACTTCTAAACCAGAATCAATCATTTGCTGTACCTGATCTTTAGTAACCAATCTAGAAGCCGCAGCAGGTATAAAAATTTCTGCCGATAAACCCCAAACTTTTTGATTCATTTCTTCAAAAGGTATCAAGTCTTCTGAAACTAACATGTTACCGTGTTTATTTAAAAACATTTGACGCACTTGTTCTAAATCAAAGCCGTCATTATTAATCACACCACCAACACGATCAATTATTCCAACAATCTTAACACCCTGTTGTGTTAAATAGTAGGCTGCCGCCGAACCTACATTACCAAAGCCTTGAACAATAGCACGTTTTCCTTTTAGTTCTCCACCATAAATTTGATAGTAATGCTTTACTGCTTCTGCAACACCATAACCCGTTAACATATCTGCAATGGTGTATTTTTTGCTTAAATCGGGAGAATACTGTGAATCTTCGATCACTTTAATAACTCCATGTCTCAATTGTCCTATTCTATTAATCTTACCCGCTTCCGTAGGTTTAAAATGGCCATTAAAAACACCTTCCTGAGGGTGCCAAACCCCAGACTCTTCAGTTAAAGGGATAACATCATGGATTTCATCCACATTCAAATCACCTCCAGTTCCATAATAATATTTTAACAAGGGTGTAACAGCTTTATACCAACGCTCTAACACCCCCCTTTTTCGAGGATCATTCGGGTCAAAATTAATGCCAGACTTAGCACCACCTATAGCTGGTCCAGAAACTGTAAACTTTACTTCCATCGTTTTAGCTAAGGACAATACTTCATTCATATCCAGCCCTTTACGCATTCTTGTTCCCCCTCCTGCAGCTCCTCCCCGCAAAGAATTTATAACGGTCCACCCTTCAGCTTCGGTTTCCTGATCCCTCCAATGAAATACAATTTCTGGGGGTTTACTTTCGTACTTTTTTAGTAAATCTTTCATTAGTTTTGTTGAGTTTTATATAAATTTATTGAGTTCTATGGCCTGTATACCACTCCACTAGAATGATCTTTAAATGCCCCGGTTACGCTAGCTAAGCAATTGGTTTTATCTTCAAAACGCAGCAGACCAAGTAAGGCAAATATTAATGCTTCTTTGTAATCAATTATTTCGGGTTTTGGCACGACAATTTTAGCATGACATAGGTTTTCAATTCTTTGGATAAGAAATTCATTATAGGCGCCACCACCAGTGACCAGTAAACTCGGTTTGCTTTTGTTGATGGCATTTAAACTTTTCGCTATTTGTATACTGGCGTGCTCGATAAATGTTCTCAAAATATCTTCAAGCTGCAGATTATAGGTATCGATAATTGGGAATACAGACGACTTTACAAATTCGTAACCTAAAGACTTTGGAACTTCTATATTATAAAAATCAAGAGTATTTAAACGACCTAGCAAATCATTATTTACACTGCCACTAGCGGCCATACTCCCCTTATCATCATAATCTAAACCTATTTTACGGGTATAATAATTCATCACAATATTAACGGGGCAAATGTCGAATGCTAACCTACAATCATGATCATCTTGGTATGAAACGTTGGCGAACCCCCCTAAATTTAAACAGAAATCATAATTTGCAAAGAGGGTTTCATCTCCAATAGGCACCAAAGGAGCTCCTTGACCTCCAAAAGCCACATCTTGTGTTCTAAAATCGCAGACCGTAGTTAATTTTGTTTGTTTTGCCATGGTAGCACCACACCCTATTTGATAGGTAAAACCACTCTCTGGCTGATGAAAAATTGTATGCCCATGAGAGGCCAATAAGTCTATTTTTTTAATGCTTTTTTGAGTGATAAAATCTTTAATTTTTTCTGCTAAAAAATTGCCGTAATCCACATGCAATTTGATCAAATTTTCACCAGAAAATGAAAAGGCTTCAGTTAATATATTTTTCCATTTTTGAGAATAATTGTAGCATTCTTTTTCTAATATTTCAAAATCACTATAATTATTTTTATTAAATTTAACATATACTAAATCAACCCCATCAAGTGAGGTTCCGCTCATCAATCCAATTACGTACCAAAATTTATTATTCATAACTGGGTAAAATTACAAATAGATTTTGATAAAATATGTATATTTATCTCCTCAATTAAAATTAAAAAAATATGGACTTTAAATTAAGCGAAGAGCAGATAATGATTCGTGATGCTGCAAGAGATTTCGCTCAAAACGAATTGCTTCCAGGTGTTATTGAAAGAGATGAAAAGCAAGAGTTCCCAAAAGAACAAATAAAAAAAATGGCTGAACTTGGCTTTTTAAGCATGATGGTTGATCCAAAATATGGTGGCAGTGGTTTAGATACGATTTCTTATGTCCTAGCCATGGAAGAAATCTCTAAAGTAGATGCCTCTGCTTCTGTAGTTATGTCTGTTAACAATTCCCTGGTATGTTGGGGCCTAGAGACTTTTGGCTCTGAAGAGCAAAAACAGAAGTACTTGGTACCTATTGCAACTGGTGAAAAACTTGGAGCATTTTGCTTAAGCGAACCAGAAGCTGGTAGTGATGCTACTTCTCAAAAAACAACGGCCATAGATCAAGGAGACCATTACTTGGTTAATGGCACAAAAAATTGGATCACTAATGGCAACAGTGCCGATGTTTTCTTAGTGATTGCTCAAACAGATATCGACAAAGGCCATCATGGTATCAATGCACTAATAATCGAAAAAGGTACAGAAGGCTTTGAAGTTGGTCCCAAAGAAAATAAATTAGGTATTAGAGGCTCAGATACTCACTCTTTAATGTTTAATGATGTAAAAGTACCTAAAAGCAATAGGATAGGTGATGATGGATTTGGATTCAAATTTGCCATGAAAACCCTGTCCGGTGGCAGAATTGGCATTGCTTCTCAAGCCCTAGGCATAGCCTCTGGCGCTTACGAATTAGCTCTTAAATACTCTCAAGAAAGAAAATCTTTTGGCAAAGAAATTAGTAAACATCAGGCTATAGCATTTAAATTAGCTGACATGGCCACTGAAATTGAAGCAGCGAGATTACTATGCCTTAAAGCTGCTTGGGATAAAGACCAACATAACAACTACGATTTATCTGGTGCTATGGCAAAATTATATGCCGCTGAAATGGCAATGAGAGTAACAGTAGAAGCTGTTCAAATTCATGGTGGTTATGGTTTTGTAAAAGAATATCATGTCGAAAGATTGATGAGAGACGCCAAGATCACTCAAATCTATGAAGGCACCTCTGAAATTCAAAAAATTGTAATTTCAAGAAACATCTTGAAATAAATGTTATCACACAAAAGCTCTTGAGTTATCGAGAGCTTTTTTTTCGCAAAAACAATACTTATTTCCCACGCAACAGAAGACCCAAAATTCTTAATTTACCAAAATTAAAGTCAAAATTCATAGATTTTAAATTGGTATATTTTCATTTTTAAGAACCTCATTTTATAATATTTTAATTTTTGTAATACACAATTTAATAATATTACATTAATTACACCCTTTAACAGTTTTTGGTAAATTATTTTTATCGAAATACC